>NZ_JBFODQ010000019.1:0-7390 GCF_040908355.1 Aeromonas sp. R2-2
TCATCCCACACCATAGTGGTGTATCTGCTTATCTTCAGTACCCCGTTCAACGTCATGCTGGCACTGCCGGAGTGGCAGTGGCCCACCGAGCCACAATGGCTGCTGCTGGCGGCAGCGGGCATTCTGTCGGCACTCGCGCACATGTCCATCGCTCGCGCCTACAGCGTGGCGGAGGCCTCCTTCGTGCAGCCTTTCGATTTTGCCAAGCTGCCGATGAACGTGCTGGCAGGCTGGCTGGTATTTGGCTGGGCGCCCCCCGGCCGTCTGTGGCTTGGCGCCGCCATCATCATTGGCGCCATTACCTTGCTGACCCATCTGGAGCAGCGCGCTCACAAACCCGTTTCCTGAGGTACGCCATGCGTGCCTCTTTTTTTGTCCGCTATTCATGCGATAGCGATCATCAACAATGACCATCGACATCAGGAGAGATCGTATGTTTGGAACCGCAACCCGCCCCGGCGCCACCCGTGCCCTGCTGCTGGGCTCCGGCGAACTTGGCAAGGAGGTCACCATCGAGTTGCAACGCTTCGGGATCGAAGTGATCGCAGCCGACCGCTACCCCAATGCCCCCGCCATGCAGGTGGCCCACGCAGCCCACGTGCTGGACATGCTCGATGGCAACGCCCTGCGTGCCCTGGTCGCCGAGGTTAAACCCGACCTCATCATCCCCGAGATTGAAGCGATCGCCACCGATACCCTGGCCGCCCTTGAGCAAGAAGGGGTCAAGGTAGTACCCAACGCCCGCGCCACCCAGCTCACCATGAACCGGGAGGGGATCCGCCGTCTCGCCGCCGAGACGCTGGGCCTGCCCACCTCCCCCTACCGCTTTGCCCAGAGCAAGGAGGAGTTTGTCGCCGCCGTCGAGGCTATCGGCCTGCCCTGCGTGGTGAAACCTGTGATGAGCTCATCCGGCAAGGGGCAGAGCGTACTACGCGATCTCGTCAAGCTGGATGAGAGCTGGACCTACGCCCAGGAGGGTGGCCGCGCCGGTCGAGGCAAGGTGATCGTCGAGGGCTTCGTTCCCTTCGAGTACGAGATCACCCTGCTCACGGTACGCGCAGTCGATGGCATTCACTTCTGCGAGCCGATCGGCCACCGTCAGGAAGATGGCGACTACCGCGAATCCTGGCAGCCACAGGTGATGAGCGAACTGGCTCTGGCCCGCTCCAAAGAGGTAGCGGCCAAGGTGGTCGAGGCCCTCGGTGGTTACGGCCTGTTCGGGGTCGAGCTCTTTATAAAAGGCGATGAAGTGTGGTTCAGCGAAGTATCCCCCCGCCCCCACGACACCGGCATGGTGACCCTGATCTCGCAAGATCTCTCCGAGTTCGCCCTGCATGTGCGCGCCATTCTGGGGCTGCCGGTCGGCACCATCACCCAGTACGGGTCGAGTGCCTCTGCCGTGGTACTGCGCGAAGGGCACAGCCAGGATATCCGCTATCAGGGAATTGGTGAGGCATTGGCACTGGTGCCGGGTGCCCAGCTGCGGCTGTTTGGCAAGCCGGAGATCGCCGGTCGCCGCCGTCTTGGCGTGGCGCTGGCCCGCGCAGAGGATTGCCAGGATGCGGTGGAAAACGCCAAAGCCGTGGCCGCCAAGGTCGAAGTGCTGTTCTAAGGACTTTTTTGCCATAGCAAAACAAACGTTTGCCGATGTGATCGGGCGCAAGGGGCATGGCAATGCCCTTTTTGCATTTCCCCGCCAGGCTTATAATCCCCTCTTCAAATTTGTCAGGAGTACAAGATGTTAGCTGCCGTGATCTTCGATATGGATGGTGTTCTGATCGACTCGGAACCCTTTTGGCAACGGGCCCAGATCGCCGTTTTCTCCGAACTGGGTCACCCCCACACCGTCGAGGATTGCGAATCGACCATCGGCGTGCGCATCGATCAGCTGGTTGCCCACTGGTATCGCCTGCGCCCGTGGAGCGGCCCGAGCCAGGACGAGGTGGTGCAGCGCATTCTGGATCAGGTCAACGCCCTGATCCTCTCCGAAGGTCAGGCCAAAGCCGGTGTGCTGGAAGCGCTCGACCTTATCGAAGCCCGCGGCCTGAAAGTGGGTCTGGCGACCTCCTCACCGTTTGCGATGGTGGAAGCGGTGCTCGGCAAACTCGGCATCCGCGATCGCTTTATGGCGGTTCACTCCGCTGAAATCGAGCGTTTCGGCAAACCGCACCCGGATGTCTATATCCACGCCGCCGAGAAGCTGGGGGTTGAGCCGGTGCACTGCTTGGCCATCGAAGACAGCTTTACCGGTTTGCTGGCGGCCAAGGCGGCCTCCATGACTGCGCTGATCGTGCCGGATCCAGCTTTAGTCGGCGACCCACGCTTGGCCATCGCCAACTACCAGCTCGGCTCGCTGGCCGAGCTGAATGCCGACATGTTGGCCAGCTGGGTCAAATAGCGCCTATCGGCACCTTGCTGCGCTCGCGTTCTCATATCCGCAGGGGGCTCCAGCCCCCTGTGATTGCCAAACAACTATTGGCAATCCCCTCCTTTTCACTCGTCATTCACAACCAGATTGTTCTTCTCGCACACGACCACTCCAGCCGGTTGCACCTTGCCATCGCTCTAACTTGACCTCTGTCATAAACGTGCGTTTGCTCGCGGTTAACCCCCTGCTGCCCGACTAGAATCAGGGTAGATAGGCGGCCCCAAGGCCCGAGGAGGTTATCATGATCGAGTACACCAGCAAGCGCATCGTCTGCCCCCACTGCGGCCACCATACCCGGGTCGAGCTGGATGCCAGCCAGGGTGATCAGGAGTTTTACGAAGATTGCATGGCCTGTTGCAATCCGATCCACCTGCGGCTTCACCGCGACGAAGCCCGCGACTGTTTGCAGTTGTTTGTGGATGCCGATGACGAGCAACTGTTTTGATTGCGAGTCACAAAAAGCCGAGCAACTGCTGTGCCTGCAAGTCGCAAAGAGCTGAGCAGATGTTGTGACTGCGAGTCATAAAAAGTTGAGTGGATATTTTCACCATATAAATAACAAGGGCCTGCACACTGCAGGCCCTTGCTTATGAGGCGATTGACACCGAGCCGTTTCCTTTCAGTGACCCCCGCGTGACGCCAGCACCCGCTCCACGGTATCGACGATGGCCTGGGTCTGGGGATCGATCTCGATATTGGTCTGCCAGCCAACCTTGACCCAACCCAGATTGGTGCGGGCCAGGGTCTCGGGGATCAGGTGGACGCAGAACTCCCGCTCGCGCACCTCACCTATGGTCAGACTGATGCCGTCGATGCCGATGTACCCCTTGGTCAGCACATATTTCATCAGCTCGGGGGCGAGGCGATACCACACCTGACGGTTGTTGGGTGTGTCGATCACCGAGGTAACCTCTGCCATGCCGATGATATGGCCAGACATGGCATGACCGCCGATCTCGTCGCCAAAGCGGGCAGCCCGCTCCACATTGACCTTGTCCCCCACCTGCAACAGGCCGAGGTTGGTGAGACGCAGGGTCTCCTGCATCAGATCGAAGCTGACCAGCTCCCCTGCAATCCGGGTCACGGTGAGACAGCAGCCGTTGTGAGCGACTGAGGCGCCGAGGGCCAGCCCTTCCCCCCACTCCCGGCTGGGCATGCGGATCACGTGGGTACGAAATGAAGCACTCTCTTCGATGGCGACCAGCTCGGCCACACCTTGCACAATTCCGGTAAACATCATCACCTCTTTGTTTCTGGTAACACGCTCTGTTTTTTATCGCGGCCTGTGGCCGCTTCTTTTACATAATCCGTTTTTTACACAATTCGTTTCGTACAAACTGTCACACCTGCTCTGCCGCCTCAGACCGCGCCAGCACACGAGCCCGGCGCTGGGAATGGATGACCACTATGCCAGCCAGCACGATGAGCAGACACCCCGCCATACTACTGAGGGTCGGCATTTCACCAAACATCAGATAGCTGCAGAGGGTAGAAAAAAAGATCTGGAAATAGAAGAAGGGCGCCAGAGTAGAGGCCTGCGCATACTGCATCGCCTTGATAAGGCAATATTGGGAGAGCAGGGTCACCACCGGTAGCGCCAGCAGATAGGGCCAGTCGGCAAACACCGGGAAGCGCCACAGTGCAGGCTGCCAGCAGAGTGCGACCATTGCCACCATCCCCAGCATGAAGCAGGTGACGATCAGGATATCGAGGGGGGTCAAACGTGGATCCACCAGCTTGGTGATAAGGTTGTAGCCGGTGTTGGCCAGTACAATGACCAGTGGCAGCAGATAGTAGAGGTTCGCGTCGCCCCCGTCAGGATGGGTCACCACCAGCACGCCAAACAGCCCCAGCAATACTGCCGCCACCTTGGTCCGGGTCAAACGCTCCCTGAAAAAGATGACGCCAGCTACCACAAAGGCCAGCGAACCGAGCTGGCAGATGATGGTGTAGACGTTGAGCGGTACATGGGCCAGCGCAATCACCGAGACCAGCGCACAGACCAGAAACAGCAGTGAGCGCAGCAATAGCCAGCGATCCACCGCCAGCAGCGCCGTCACGGTGCGCTTTGGCAACAACAGCAGCAGACCGAGAAAAGGAACAAAGAAGCGAAACCAGACCATCTCCATCACGGAGTAGCCATGGAGTACCAGATATTTGTCCGCGCCATCCTTGAGCGTCAGGGCGAGAAGAGCAAACAGCGTCAGGAAGATCGCCAGTGAATTGCGCGAAGAGAGCAGCATCAAAGAGGCCGAAACAGGAAAAGGGGGTAACCAAACTAACTTGCTTGCCGCAAATTACAACCGCGAGACTGACAAAATGGGAGTAAAACCGCTATATTTGCTCGCCTTTTTACTTTCAAGGAAGCAAATCATGATGGTTTATGAGTGCTGTGAAGCGATCCGTATCGCCTATAACCAGATTGGCTCCGGCGAGCAGGGCTATGTGCCGAAGGCCATCGCCGCCACTATCCGCGCCCTCAACGCGGTCGCCGCCGATGAGCGAGTACCCGCCGAACTGCGCGAACAGGCTGCCTATGCAGCTGCCAACCTGCTGATCAGCGATCACGAAGACGCCTGATCCTGCCCCTCGGGGCGGCAACTATTTCGTCCTGGCTGAATTTCAGGCTAGAATGCCTCCCCCACCCTTTGCACTTTCGTCCGAAAGTGCAAAGGCTCTTCCCGATTTCCGCTCTTTTTTACTCTTATCTGATCCACTCGGAGGTGTCAGTGCAACGTTATTGGTCCGAGGCGAAGCAGCTCGTCCGTCTAGCCAGCCCCATTCTGGTCGCCCAGGTGGCCCAGGTCGCCATGAACTTCGTCGATACCGTGATGGCGGGTCAGGTGAGTGCGGTCGATCTGGCTGCCGTGTCGGTGGCGTCCAGCTTCTGGCTACCGGTGATCCTGCTGGTGCAGGGGATCATCATGGCGCTCACCCCCATCGTCTCCCAGCTCAATGGCGCCCGTAAACGGGAGGCAATCCGTCCGGCAGTTCATCAGGGCTTCTGGCTGGCACTGATCGTCACCCCGCTGGCGATGATTGCGCTTTATTACAGCCCGTTGGCGTTGCAGTTCATGGATGTGGAGCCGGTGATGGCGGCCAAGACCACTGGTTATCTACACGCCATCCTGTGGGGCCTGCCTGCCTTCGTGCTGTTCCAGGTGCTGCGCAACTTCAGTGAGGGGCTCTCCCACACCATGCCCACCATGGTGATCGGCTTTGTCGGGCTGGCGGTCAATATTCCCGCCAACTACATCTTCATTCACGGCCACTTCGGCATGCCGAAACTGGGCGGGGTCGGCTGTGGCGTCGCTACCGCCATCGTGCTGTGGGCCATGCTGCTGGCGATGATCCTCTATGTGAAGCTCTCCCGTCACTTCACCGAGATCCGCCTCTTTTCCCAGCTGGCTCGCCCCAACGGCAGCCGGATCTGGCGACTATTTCGCTTGGGCTTCCCCATCGCCATGGCGATCTTCTGCGAGGTGACCCTGTTTACCGTGGTGGCCCTGATGCTGGCCCCCTTCGGTGCCGAGACGGTGGCGAGTCACCAGATTGCCCTCAACTTTTCCAGCCTGGTGTTTATGCTGCCCCTCTCCATCGGGGTGGGTGTCACCATCCGGGTTGGCCACAGCATAGGTGAAGGGCAGCCCCATCACGCCCGGGTAGCTGCTCGCACCGGCTTGATGCTGGGGATGGCCATTGCCGCTGCCACTGCCGCCATGACGGTGCTACTGCGCGAGCAGATCGCCTCCATCTATACCGATGATCCGCAGGTGATCGTCCTGGCGGCCATTTTGCTGTTCTTCGCCGCCATCTATCAAATCTCCGACTCGGTGCAGGTGGTCGCGGCCGCCGCGCTGCGCGGTTACAAGGATACCCAGGCGATTTTCTACGTCACCATCGTCGCCTACTGGGGACTGGGGCTGCCCACCGGCATGATCCTGGGTCTGACCGACTGGCTGGTGCCGCGGATGGGGCCGCAGGGCTTCTGGATCGGCTTTATCGTCGGCCTCACCAGTGCGGCCCTGATGCTGGGGGCGAGATTGCGCTACATCTATGGCCGCTTTGCCACTCCGGAAGCCTGCACTACCCTGTCGCGATCTCAGTAACAGGGCTTGGCAAGCGACAACTCGCCTGCAAAATCAACAGGCTGCGCAAGAACTGGGCAAACAGTCTCCTTTGTGCATATGGCCTGTTGACAGCCTTGGGGGGCATGGGTAGTATGCCGACCACGTCAGCAGCGCTGGCGTAGTGAAGTAAGAGAAAGTGGGTTTATAGCTCAGTTGGTTAGAGCACTACCTTGACATGGTAGGGGTCGTTGGTTCGAATCCAATTAAACCCACCACTTTTTCTGTGATGCGTCCTTAGCTCAGCTGGTTAGAGCACCACCTTGACATGGTGGGGGTCGGTGGTTCGAATCCACTAGGACGCACCATTACAGAACACTGATTATGCGTCCTTAGCTCAGCTGGTTAGAGCACCACCTTGACATGGTGGGGGTCGGTGGTTCGAATCCACTAGGACGCACCATCACAGATTGCTGTTATGCGTCCTTAGCTCAGCTGGTTAGAGCATCACCTTGACATGGTGGGGGTCGGTGGTTCGAATCCACTAGGACGCACCATAACAGTTTGAAAGAAATGCAGATGTGGGTTTATAGCTCAGTTGGTTAGAGCACTACCTTGACATGGTAGGGGTCGTTGGTTCGAATCCAATTAAACCCACCACTCCCCTGCAGAACAGAAGTCGCATTGCGCACCCTGCGTCCTTAGCTCAGCTGGTTAGAGCATCACCTTGACATGGTGGGGGTCGGTGGTTCGAATCCACTAGGACGCACCAAATTTTAAAAGCCCGCTCATCGAGCGGGCTTTTTGCATTCTGCCATGTAGCCACTCCCCTGCCCCGCCAATCCGTTCAGCACAATTCGGCCATGGCGCAGAGCCTTGTTCCCATAAAAAACCC
>NZ_JBFODQ010000002.1:0-108663 GCF_040908355.1 Aeromonas sp. R2-2
ACCACCTGATCCCATGCCGAACTCAGAAGTGAAACGCGGTAGCGCCGATGGTAGTGTGGCATTCGCCATGCGAGAGTAGGACACTGCCAGGCACCAAATACAAGAAACCTCGCTCATCGAGCGGGGTTTTTTATTGCCTGTAATTCATCACGTCGCCGGATTATTAGACTTCCCCCTTCTTGTCATTCATTGATTAGCCTTCTAAAGCCCCAAAAAGACCTCTTTTTCTGTTCGATATTTGCTCACCAATTCAATGTGTTGGATACAAAAAGTACAGAATGTGATGCCTCTACCTTTCTTGTGATGTCTCCTCTGGTTTAATTCTTCAGTCCATATTGATGGACCAAGGAATCACAATAATTTAAGGAATAGACTCATGTTCAAGAGAACAGTAACGATGATGCTGGCGGCGGGAACCCTGGTATTAGGCGGTTGCGCATCCAATGGTGGTGCAGAGCAGGCTGGGGCAGACAACAGCGACTTCGGTGGCAAGTCCATCTACCTGCGCGGGGAGATGAACGACTGGATGGCGACTGATGAAAGCAAGGTAGTCAAGGTGGCCGACAAGCTCTATATGGCCAAAGGCACTCTCAAGAAAGAGTGGGCCCCCTACAAGTTCAAGTTTGCTGATTCAGGCTGGAGCTGTGGCACCAACTTTGGCTACAAGAGCCCGAGTGATGGTGTTGCCATACTGGGTGGTGAGGCTGTGCCGGTCAACCCCTGTTCCAAGTATGAGGACATGAAGTTCTCACCGGATGCCGATGGCGTCTACGAGTTCTATCTGAATATGGCGGGTGAAACACCGACGGTTTACGTCAAGAAGCCCTGAACTATCTCTGAGTGTTAAATCTCTCAGTAAATTAATCAGTTAAGTGCCTCGGCCCAGAAATCTACTGGCCGGGGCATTTTTTTAGGTTAGAATCGGCGCCCTCATGGCATCAAGTGTACTATATGTTGTGTCATTAATTTTAGATGGCACCATTAGTTGTGTTTTCTGCTGTTGTCATGATGTTGATGCATTCACATAAGGTTGATTGAAAATGGCTAAATCGAACCCGGTGCTGGAGAGTGAGCTTGGCTCCCGCCTTATCCCCATGCAGGAAACGTCCCTCGAGATTTGGGATAGCAAGTATCGCCTCAAGAGCAAGGATGGTACTCCCATCGACAGCTCTATCGATGAGACTTACCAGCGGGTTGCCCGTGCGTTGGCAGATCAGGAGCCGGAACCTGAGGCCTGGTATGAGCCGTTCCTGTGGGCGCTGCGCAATGGGGCCATTCCGGCGGGCCGCATCACCTCCAATGCGGGGGCTTTTGAGCACAAGCCCGCGACTTCAACCATCAACTGCACTGTCTCTGGCACCATCGAAGATTCGATGGACGATATCCTCGGAAAGGTGCACGAGGCGGGGCTGACACTTAAAGCCGGTTGCGGTATCGGCTATGACTTCTCGACCCTGCGCCCGCGCGGTGCCTTTGTCTCCGGTGCCGGTGCCTACACTTCCGGCCCGCTCTCCTTTATGGATATCTATGACAAGATGTGTTTCACCGTCTCGTCAGCCGGTGGCCGTCGCGGCGCCCAGATGGGCACCATGGATATCCGCCATCCCGATGTGATCGAGTTTATTCAGGCCAAGCGTGAAGATGGCCGCCTGCGTCAGTTCAACCTCTCCCTGCTCATCACCGAAGATTTCGTCAAGGCGGTGAAAGAGGATGCGCCCTGGTCGCTGATCTTCCCCTATACCGCCAAAGAGGTGGAGCAGGATGGCATTGCGCTGGACGATCCCGCTCAGGTGCTATGGGCCGACTGGCCCAACAAGGAAGGCGTCGTATTCAACGAGTTGGGGCAGGTCGCCTGCAAGGTCTACAAGACCATGCCCGCCCGCAAGCTGTGGAATGTCATCATGACCTCCACCTATGACTATGCAGAGCCCGGCTTCATCCTGATCGACAAGGTCAACCAGATGAACAACAACTGGTTCTGCGAGGAGATCCGTGCCACCAACCCCTGTGGTGAGCAGCCCTTGCCCCCCTATGGCGCCTGCCTGCTGGGCTCGGTCAATCTGACCAAGTTTGTGCGCGACCCTTTTACTGAAAACGCGGCATTCGATTGGCAGGCGTTTCGCAAGGTGGTGGCCATCTTTACTCGCATGCTCGACAACGTGGTGGAGATCAACCAACTGCCACTGGCCAAACAGCGCGAGGAGATCACAGCCAAGCGCCGGCATGGCATGGGTTTCCTGGGTCTTGGTTCGACCCTCACCATGCTGCAGATCAAATACGGCTCTGCGGCATCCGTAGCCTTTACCGAGCAGGTATCCCTGGAGCTGGCGATGACCGGCTGGCAGGAGTCCCTGCGTCTTGCCAGGGAGAAGGGCCCAGCCCCCATCATGGAGCAGGAGTTCGAAGTGACCGGCAAGATGCTGCGTCTGCGCCCCGAGATGGCTGCTGATGGCATCAAGGTGGGCGACAAGGTGAAGGGCAAGGTGCTGCACGCACGCTACAGCCGTTACATGCAGCAGGTTGCCGAGGTGGATCCTGCGCTGGTCGCCGAGCTGGCCGAAGTGGGTGGGCGTTTCACTCACCACAGCAGTATTGCGCCCACCGGCACCATCTCGCTGTCTCTGGCCAACAACGCCAGCAACGGCATCGAGCCGAGCTTTGCTCACCACTACAGCCGCAACGTCATCAAGCCGGGCAAGAAGAGCAAGGAGAGCGTCGATGTCTACTCCTTCGAGCTGCTGGCCTATCGCGAGCTGGTGAATCCGGCCGCCATGCCCTATGCCGATGATGAGGCGAGCCGTCTGCCGGACTATTTCATTACTGCCGACGACATCAGTCCGGCGCAGCATGTGGATATTCAGGCTGCGGCCCAGCGCTGGATCGACTCCTCCATCTCCAAGACTGCCAACGTGCCGACCGATTTCCCGTTCGAGCAGTTCAAGGATATCTACATGTATGCCTCGGACTCTGGTCTCAAGGGCTGCACCACCTTCCGTTTCAACCCGGAGGCCTTCCAGGGCGTGCTGGTGAAGGAGAAGGATCTGGAGAACACCCTGTACGATTTTACCTTGGAAGATGGCTCCGTCATCTCCGTCAAGGGGAACGAAGAGATCGAATACGATGGTGAGCTGCACACTGCTGCCAACCTCTACGACGCCTTGAAAGAAGGCTATTACGGTAAATTCTGAGAACGACATTATGGTCAAGAAGATCGACAAGAAAATCGTCGCCTACAAGGTGCGTACCAAGGATGAGCCACAAGAAGATCTCTCTGCGCAGGATGACGTGGTGCACATGCACGAAACCGTGCTGCGCCCGGAGCGACTGATGGGCACCACCTACAAGCTGAAGACGCCGGAGCATGTCTCCGAGCACTCACTGTTCATCACCATCAATGACATCATTCTCAACGAGGGCACGGTTCACGAAACTCGCCGTCCGTTCGAGATTTTCATCAACTCCAAGAGCCTGGAGCACTACCAGTGGATCGTGGCGCTAACCCGCATCATCTCTGCTGTTTTCCGCAAGGGGGGGGATGTCACCTTCCTGGTCGAGGAGCTGCGTTCCGTATTCGATCCCAAGGGCGGCTATTGGAACAAGGGCAAGTATGTGCCGTCGCTGATCGCCGAAATTGGCAACGTGATAGAGAGCCATCTCACCGAGATAGGCATGCTCAAGGCGCCGGGGTTGGACGAGCATCAGCAGGCATTTCTGGCCGAGAAGCAGGCCGAGTTGAAAGCCGCTCAGGAGGCTGAAGAGCAGCAGGCGAGCAGTGGTTTTCCGGCCAATGCCGCGCTCTGCTACAAGTGCCACACCAAGGCGCTGGTGCTGAAGGATGGCTGCATGACCTGCCTCAACTGTGGCGACTCCAAGTGCGGCTGACAAACATGCCCAAGTAGTTGAACGATAGAAAACAGACCGGCCACAGTGCCGGTCTTTTTATTGCTGTTTTTATGCGCAATCAAATCAGGCGGCCAAGTGATTTGTTGCGCGATAGTAAAATCGGGCGTAGCGTTGAGGGTAATAAAACTGTCACGGCCGTGTGGTTTCAATGACATCTGAGATTCACACACGTGGCCCTTCAGTGCCAAGGAGGATGCTTATGGACAATACGGACCGAAAGCTGTTTATCCTGGATACCAACGTTCTGCTTCACGAACCCCTCGCTATCTACTCCTTCAAAGAGCACGACGTGCTCATCCCCATGACGGTGCTGGAAGAGCTCGATAACATCAAGGATCGCAACAAGGATGTCAGCCGCGACGCGCGGGTGGCCATTCGTGCGCTGGAAGATGTGTTCCGCGATGCAACCCCGGATCAGATCACCCAAGGCGTGCCGCTGGCTGGCGAAGCGAGCGGCAATATCTGCATCTTCAGCGATCACCATCTGCCGCAGGATGCCGAGGTGTTTACCGACAAGGAGGCCGACAACCGCATCATCAACGCGGCCCTCTATCTGCAAAAGCACGAGTTGAAGCGTCAGGTGGTGCTGGTCACCAAAGACATCAACATGCGCCTCAAGGCCAAGGGGGCCGGGCTTGCTCACGTTGAAGATTACCGTAGTGACCAGCTGATCGATGATATCCGCCTGCTGGCCAAAGGCTTTCAGGTGGTGCCCGGCAGCTTCTGGGAGCGGGTTGGCGAGTGCGAGAGCGAGACCCATGGCCGCGACACCATCCATGTGATCGATGCCAATCTGCTGGAAGGGGTTCACGTAAACCAGTATCTGGTGGATGAGGAGAATTTCTTCGCCGCCCGGGTGCTCAGCCACGATGGCAGCAAGATCCGCATCAAGGATCTGGGCCGCGAGCGACTGATGTCCCGCAAGGCGTGGGGTGTGCATCCCAAGAACGTCTATCAGGGAATGGCGCTGGATGCCCTGCTCGATCCGCACATCGATCTGGTGATCCTGACCGGTCCGGCCGGTTGCGGCAAGACCCTGCTGGCGATGGCGGCGGCGCTGGAGCTGGTGATTGAGAAGGGCATTTACGAGAAAGTGATCGTCACCCGGAATACCCCGGAAATTGCCGAAAGCATCGGCTTCCTGCCCGGCACCGAGGAGGAGAAGATGATGCCCTGGCTGGCGGCGGTGACCGACACCCTGGAGGTACTGCATAAGCAGGACGAGAACATGAGCGGCTCGCTCAGCTACATCATGGAGAAGGCCAACATCCAGTTCAAATCGGTCAACTTCATGCGCGGGCGCAGTATCCAGAACACCTTCGTGCTGCTGGATGAGTGCCAGAACCTGACCGCGTCCCAGATCAAGACCATCATCACCCGCTGCGGCGAGGGTACCAAGATCGTCTGCTCCGGTAACCTGGCCCAGATCGACTCCAACTATCTGAGCCCTGTGACCTCGGGTCTCACCTACATCGTCGAGCGTTTCAAGGATTTTGACGGCAGTGCCAACATTTTCCTCAATGGCGTGGTGCGCAGCCGACTGGCTTCGTTCGCCGAGGAAAACCTCTGATTTAAATGAATATTTCCAGATGCAAAGGGAGGCCAATCGGCCTCCCTTTTTGATCATGGCGCAGTCTTTACTCCCAAGGGCTATTGGCCAAGGTAGCGCAGCAGCCCCGGGTGGTCGCTATTTTGCAGAATATCCGGCTTGCCTTGCAGGGCGATGCGGCCCTCGTCGACAAAGAGCACCTGATCGGCAATCAGCTGGGCATCTTCCGGATTGTGGGACACCATCAGTACGGTAATGCCCTGTTCGCAGGCTAGCCTCGCCACTTCCGCCAGCATCTCCCGGCGCAGGGCGGGATCGAGGGCAGAGAAGGGCTCATCCAGCAGCAGCAGCGGTTTGCCCCGCACCAGCGCACGGGCCAGCCCGACCCGCTGCTGTTGGCCGCCGGAGAGCTGTTCAGGCTGGCGGCTTAGCATCTCGCCAAGACCAACCCGTGCGGCTGCATCGATCACCTGTGCCCGCTGGGCGGTACTGAGGCGCAGACCCGGGTGCAAGCCGATGGCGATATTGTCGAACACCGACAGGTGGAGGAACAGGTTGTGATCCTGAAACAGGGTGGTGACTGGTCGCTCGGCCGGGCCCAGCGGCAGCAGATCTTCGCCATCGAAGCTGAGGCGGCCCGACTCCACCGGCACGAATCCGGCGATCATCCCGAGCAGGGTCGATTTACCTGCGCCGCTTGGGCCGATCAGTGCGGTGATCTCTCCCTTGGGCAGGGTCGCGCTGAAGCTGACGCGCCAGTCGGGGTAGCTGGTCGCAAGCATATCAATGTTCAGCATGTTTTCCTCCAAGACCCCGCTCCACCAGCCAGAACAGGGAGAAACAGAGCGTCAGCAGCAGCAGAGCGGTGGCGGCTGCCTCGGTCAATCGATAGCTGCCAAGCTGCTGGTAGAGCAGCCAAGGCAGGGTGGTGAGCTCCTGGCTGCCAAACATGGCGATGGCGCCGAGATCCCCCAGCGAGAGGATCATCGACAGCGCCATCGCCAGTGCCAGCGGGCGGCGCAGCAGTGGCCACTCCACCAGTCGCAGGCGATGCAGGCCATGTACCCCCAGGCTATCCGCCAGCCGGTCATACTGACGCACCACCAGCTGCATGGGGGCGGAGAGGGTGCGCAGCACGTAGGGTAGCGCCATCAGGGCGTTGACTAGCACCACCAGCCAGGGGCCGAGGGCGAACACGTCGGCAAAAGGCATAAACAGGATGAAGAGACCGGTGGAGAGCACCACCGCCGGGATCATCAGGATCATCGAGCCGCTTGCCTCCCACAGAGCGGCAGCCCGCCGCTGGCGGGTGCGCACCTTGAGGTGACGGCTGGTGAGTAGCAGGCCGCTGCCGAGCAGGGTCGCCAGGGTGCCCGCCGCCAGCGCAATCAGCAGCGACTGGCCGCTCGCCTGCCACAGTTTGGCGGAAGTGAGTGCCGTCAGCAGGCCGGGGTGGAGGCCGGCCACCACGATAGCCAGCAGCGGTGGCAGAAAGATGGCGAGCCCGATACAGAGCGAGAGCAGATCCACCACGGCCGTGCCCGGCTGATGGCGATCTGGCCGCAGGCAGGGGCGACGTGGGGTTACCCTGCTGGCCGGGGTACTCTGCAACTTGTGCTGCAGGGCGAGCAGGGTGGCGGTCAGGATCAGCTGCACCAGCGCCAATCCGCCCGCGGTCGCTAGATCGAAGTCAAAGCGCAGCGCCTGATAGACGGCCACCTCCAGGGTGGTGGATTTGGGGCCGCCGCCCAGCGCCAGCACGGTAGTGAAGCTGGTGAAGCAGAGCATAAAAATGAGGCTGGCCAGCCCAGGCAATATGCCGCGAATAAGCGGCCATTCCAGCAGCCGGAAGATGTGCGATGAGCGCATGCCGAGCTGGCTGGCGAGGCGCCAGCTCGATTCGGGGATGCTCTCTATGCTCTGCAACATCAGGCGTGCCGCCAGCGGCATATTGAAGAAGACGTGGGCCAGCAGGATACCGAACAGGCCGTAGAGATAATTGCCGGGATCCAGTCCCAAGCTGCGCAGCAGCTGCGGCAGCCATCCCTGTTTGCCGTGGACAGCCACGATACCGAAGATGGCGATGATGACCGGCAGTACCAGCGAGAGGCCAAACAACTTGATCAGCAGGGTGCGGCCAATGAAACGGCGCCGCGCCAATGCACGGGCCATCGGAATGGCCAGCCCCAGGCTCAGCAGAGTGGAGAGCAGTGCCTGCCCCAGGCTGAAGCCCAGCACATGACGCAGATAAGGATCTGCGAGCAGGGTGCGGGGGGCCAGCGAACCGGCCTGCCACAGCAGGGCCGCCAGCGGCCCGAGGGACAACAGCAGGATCAGCAGGGTGGCTGCACTGCCCGGCAGCCACCAGAGGGGGCGATCCTGTTGCTTTAGCGCGAGCTGGCTCACTGGGCGACGGCTTGTAGCCATTCGCGGATCCACCCTTTGCGATTGGTGGCCACCTCATCGGCACTAAAGGCGAGCGGCTTGGCTACGGTGATCATCTGCTCGAAGCCCTTGGGCAGCGGTGTGTCGATAACCGGATACATCCAGTTGCCGGTCGGGATTTCCTGCTGGAAGGCGGGGCTCACCATGAATTGCAGGAACTGGTCAGCCAGTTTCTCCTGTTTGGCGCTCTTTAGCTTGGCGGCCACTTCCACCTGACGGTAGTGCCCCTCTTCAAACGCTGCAGCCTGATACTGGGGCTTGTTCTCGGCAATCAGGTGATAGGCGGGAGAGGTGGTGTAGGAGAGCACCATGTCCGCTTCGCCATCGAGGAACATGCCATAGGCCTCTGACCACCCCTTGGTGACGGTGACCGTCTTTTTGGCAAGCTCGGCCCAGGCGGCAGGCGCCTTGTCGCCATAAACAGACTTCATCCACAACATCAGCCCCTGCCCCGGGGTGGAGGTGCGGGGATCCTGATAGATCACCTTGAGGTCGGGACGCTCCACCAGCTCTTTCAGGCTTTTTGGCGGCTGCTTGAGCTTCTCCTTGTCATAGACAAAGGCAAAGTAGCCGTAGTCGTAGGGGACGAAGGTGTCATCCTGCCAGCCACCCGGCACCTTGATGCCATCCAGCTTGGCGGGATGGGGGGCGAACAGACCGCTCTGCTTGGCTTCGCTGATGAGGGCATCGTCGAGCCCCAGCACCAGATCGGCCTTGCTGTGGTTGCCCTCCAGCCGCAGCCGGTTGAGGATGGCGACCCCATCTTCGAGGGGAACCAGATTGAGGGTGCAGTCGCACGCTTTCTCGAAGGCCTGTTTGATCTTGGGCCCCGGACCCCACTCGGCAGTGAAGGAGCTGTAGGTGTAGACGGTGAGGGTGTCGGCGGCGAACACATTGGCCGACAGCAGGCCGGTGGTGACCAGCAGCAGGGTCTTCATGGGTGGCACTCCCTATTACTTGTTAATAACGAGGTGCCAGCGGGTGAGGGCGCAAAAAATGAGCGCCATGCCTCAAATTCCTCCGCCAGCATTATCTGGATCAGGTACACGGGTATAATCTCAGCGGTAAACCGCACCCCGTTTGAGAAACGAACCGCATTGTATTAACGTTCTTTTGGGTAGACCAGCACAATTGTGCAATACCCATGAGATGACGCCCACCCAACAGAGGATGTTCGCGTGCTTACCAATACCAAGGAAAGGCGTGCCTTTGCGCGCATGGTCATCAATGCTCCGGTCACCGTCTATCAGCAGCAGCTGGTGCTGGAGGGGATCTGCCGGGATCTCAGTGCCAACGGCATGGGGATTGCGGTCTCTGAACACCAGCTCGACATCAATCAGCCCATCCGGATCAGTCTTGCCACCAACAACAACCTGTTGCCTCCCTTTGAAGCCCATGCCCGTATTATCCGGGTGCTGGAGGAGGAGAGCGGGTTGCTGCTGGCGGTAGAGTTTCTGCCTCAGGGTTAATCCTCTCTCCCCATCGGCAGAGGGAGGGAATTAGCCTTTTTCCTGAACCGGCTGCACACTCAACTGCTTGCTATCGACCAGCGTTTTGCTGGTCGATGCTATTTGGCCCGCAGGCAAGGTGGCGGGACCGGTAGGTTCGAGCAACAGGTAGTTCTGCCCCTGCCAGTTGAGGGTCACATCCCCCGGCTTGGCGGGCAGGTCAACGGCCAGCAGGGCATGGCCGGGGACGAACACCATGGCTTGTTTCAGCTCGGGAAAGAGCTGGGCCAGCATGGCGGCCATCAGGGTTACCTTGCTGTCGCAGTCCCCCCGGTTCTGCTCCAGCACCTGACGGGGCGGGAGAAAGCCCTTGCCCTGTCTTCCATTCAGGCTGTCGAGCTGCTGATAGGGGATGCTCTGGATAAAGGTGAGCATATGGGCCACGGTCTTCTGGCGAGCTTCCGTTTCGGTGCTGCCCTGCTGCTTGAGTTGATCCGCCAGCGGAGCCAGCCCGCTGCGACTCTCCAGCGCGATGCGCACATGATCCTGCTTCACCGCCAGCTGCCCGTCGGGGGTGTTGAAGTACTGGAAGTAGTGTTTGGTCAGCCACGCCTGCTCCTCTTTGCTCCGCTTGGACTGCAGAAAGGCCATCGCCTCGCGCGCCTTGTCCTGATTGCGGCTTTTCAGATGCAGCTCCAGCGAGGGGCGAGCGAGGGTGAACTGCACCTCGGGGTAGTTCTGGCGCACCTCCCGCAGCAACACTTGCAATACCTCCTCCTGCATTCTCGCCGGGCGATAGGCGATAAGGGGCGGCAATTTGCTCTGTTCGAGCCGGTAGGTGAGCTGTTGGGGTTTACCTTCGCTATCCTGCCAGCCGACGCTGATCTGGCCGAGGCTGTTGTTGAAGCTGGTTTGGCTGGCCCCCGCAGGCAGGGCAAGCAGCAGGGCACAGAGCAGAGGAATTGCCGTCGGTCTCTTCATCATCCTTTCCTGTGGCACGGGCCAGTTCCGGTGGCCCAAAGTGGGAAGTGTCGCGGACAGTAAAACAGGGAGCCGAAGCTCCCTGTTGATTCTACTCGTTTTTTTGCAACTGGCGCGTTAAATCCAGCTCGGCTGCTTCGCCTCAAAAGCGCTGATGGCGGCCTCGTGCTGCAGGGTCAGACCGATGGCATCCAAGCCGTTGAGCAGACAGTAACGGCGGAATTCATCGATCTCGAAACCGAAGCAGAGGCTACCTGCACGCACCTGATTGGCCTCCAGATCCACCTCGATCTCGATGCCCTGTTTGGCGGCCACCAGCTGGAACAGGGTATCGACCTCCTCCTCCATCAGGCGCACCGGCACCATGCCATTGTTGATGGCGTTGCCGTAGAAAATGTCGGCAAAGCTCGGGGCTATGATGGTCTTGAAGCCGTAGTCCGCCAGCGCCCAGGGGGCGTGTTCGCGACTCGACCCGCAGCCGAAGTTCTCGCGGGCCAGCAGGATGCTGGCACCGGCGAATTGCGGCTGGTTCAGTACAAACTCGGGGTTGGGCTGCTGGCCGGCATCGTCGAGGAAGCGCCAGTCGTGGAACAGGTGCTTGCCAAAACCGATGCGGTTTACTTTTTGCAAAAACTGTTTGGGAATGATGGCGTCGGTGTCGACGTTGGCGCTGTCGAGGGGGACGACGATCCCTTTATGCTGTTTGAATCCTGTCATCGATCTTTCCTCTTACAGTGCGCGAATGTCGGCGAAGCGGCCGGTGACGGCGGCCGCGGCGGCCATGGCCGGGCTCACCAGATGGGTGCGGCCTGCGCGGCCCTGACGCCCTTCGAAGTTGCGGTTGCTGGTGGAGGCGCAGCGCTCCCCCGGTTGCAGCCGGTCGTTGTTCATCGCCAGACACATGGAGCACCCCGGCAGGCGCCACTCAAAACCGGCCTCTATGAAGATCTTGTCCAGCCCCTCGGCTTCGGCTTGTGCCTTCACCTGCTCGGAGCCAGGCACCACCAGCGCCTGCACGCCAGTGGCCACCTTGCGACCGCGGGCGATGGCCGCTGCTGCACGCAGATCCTCGATGCGGCTGTTGGTGCACGACCCGATAAACACCTTGTCGATGGCAACGTCTGAGAGCTTCTGGCCCGGTTGCAAGTCCATGTAGGCCAGAGCCTTGCGGGCAGACTGCTGCTCCATCAGATCGCTGAAGGATTCCGGTGCCGGAATCGGCTCATTGACGGCAATCACCTGGCCCGGGTTGGTGCCCCAGGTGACCTGTGGGGCGATATCAGCGGCGTCCAGCACCACTTCGGCATCGAAGCGGGCACCTTCGTCACTCTTGAGGCTCTGCCAGTAGGCGATGGCCTGCTCCAGCGCTGCGCCTTTGGGGGCGAACTCCTTGCCACGGATGTAGTCTATGGTGGTCTGGTCGGGGGCGATCATTCCCGCCTTGGCGCCCAGCTCGATGGCCATGTTGCACACCGTCATCCGCCCTTCCATAGAGAGGCTCGCAATGGCCTCGCCAGCAAACTCCACCACGTAGCCGGTACCACCGGCATGGCCGACCTTGCCGATAATGGCCAGCACCACGTCCTTGGCGCTGATGCCCTCCGCCAGCTTGCCGTTGACTGAAATGCGCATGGTTTTGGCGCGGCCCTGTTTCAGGGTCTGGGTCGCCATCACATGCTCCACTTCGGAAGTGCCGATGCCGAAGGCCAGCGAGCCAAAGGCGCCGTGGGTGGCGGTGTGGGAGTCACCGCAGACGATGGTGGTGCCGGGCAGGGTAATGCCGAGCTCGGGGCCCATCACATGGACGATCCCCTGATATTTGTGGTTGAGATCGTAGAGGCGAACCCCGAACTCTTTGCAGTTGTCGGCCAGCGTCTCCATCTGGATGCGGGCCATCTCGCCGGAGGCGGCGATGTCCTTGGTGGTGGTGGAGACATTGTGATCCATGGTGGCCCAGGTCAGATCCGGGCGGCGCAGCTGGCGATTCATGGCGCGCAGGCCGTCGAATGCCTGCGGGCTGGTCACTTCATGCACCAGATGGCGGTCGATGTAGATGAGGGGGGTCTCCCCTTCCACTTCCCGTACCACGTGGGCGTCGAATACTTTCTGATAGAGGGTCTTGGCCATTGCTTCTCTCTTCCTTGTTCTCTGTTATGCGGCTCAGATCCGGGCGGCGATCTGGCTACCCATCTCGGACGTGCTCTGCACCGGGTGGCGGGCGCTGGCCTGATGCAGGTCGGCGGTGAAGTAACCCTCGGCCAGGGTCTGGGCCACGGCCTGCTCGATGGCTTGAGCTGCGTCTTCCTGGCCCAGGCTGTAGCGCAGCATCAGGGCGGCGGAGAGGATCTGGGCGATGGGGTTGGCGATCCCTTTGCCTGCGATGTCGGGAGCCGAGCCACCGGCCGGTTCGAACAGGCCGAAACCCGATTCGTTGAGGCTGGCGGAGGGGAGCAGCCCCATGGAGCCGGTGATCATGGCGCACTCGTCGGAGAGGATGTCACCGAACAGGTTGGAGCAGAGCAGCACATCGAACTGGGATGGATCCTTGATGAGCTGCATGGTGGCGTTATCGATGTACATATGGTTGAGGGTTACGTCCGGATAGGACTTGGCGACTTGCGTCACCACCTCGCGCCACAGAATGGAAGAGGCGAGCACGTTAGCCTTGTCGATGGAGGTGACCTTGCCACGGCGCACGCGAGCCGACTCAAAGGCAATCTTGGCGATGCGCTCAATCTCGAAGCGATGGTATACCTCGGTGTCGAATGCCTTCTCGTTCGCCCCTTCTCCCTCACGCCCCTTGGGCTGGCCGAAGTAGATGCCACCGGTCAGCTCGCGCACGCAGGCGATGTCAAAACCGCGATCGGAGATATCGGCGCGCAGCGGGGAGAACTGCTCCAGACCGGTGTAGATGCGGGCCGGACGCAGGTTGCAGAACAGCTTGAAGTGGGCGCGCAGGGGCAGCAGTGCGCCACGTTCCGGCTGATCGTTGGGGGGCAGATGTTCCCATTTCGGGCCGCCCACCGAGCCAAACAGCACGGCATCAGCCGCTTCACAACCCGCGATGGTGCTTTGCGGCAGCGGGGTGCCGTGGTTGTCGATAGCGATGCCACCCACGTCGTGGTGATCATACTCGAAGGCGAGGCCGAACCTGGCCTGCACCTTCTCCAGCACCTTGATGGCCTCGGCCATCACTTCCGGGCCAATGCCGTCACCCGGCAATACTGCGATCCGATAACTGCTCATACACTCTCCATCCTGATATTGTCTTTGAGATCCCTCTGTCCGGTTTCCCCGACGCTGCGCGCGGTTGCCGGTTCAGACGTTCCCCGTCCCGATGTTGTCATTCCATTCTGTCTGTTTGGTACCTAGTTCGGCTCAGACGGTTTCTGATTTGATGCTGTTATTGCGCTCCATCTGTTCGGCCACCTGATCGGCGCGCCAGATGCTGTTGATCACATGGAGCAGGGCGTGGGCCGAGGATTCGATGATGTCGGTGGCCAGTCCCATGCCGTGGAATTTGCGCCCCTTGTACTCGGCGACGATATCGACCTGACCGAGGGCATCTTCCCCTTCGCCCTTGCTCTTGAGGGCATATTTGTCGATGCGGATCTCATAGCCGGTGATGCGGTTGATGCACTGGTAGACCGCATCCACCGGGCCATTGCCGGTGGCCGCTTCACAGATCAGATCCTGACCCACCTTCAGTTTGACCGAGGCGGTGGCCAGCACCGAGCTGCCACTCTGCACCCCGAGATACTCCAGTTTGAAGTGCTCCGGCTCTTCGTGGATCTGGCTGAAGAAGGCCAGCGCTTCGAGGTCGTAGTCGAACACCTGCCCCTTCTTGTCGGCCAGGGTCAGGAATTTGCCGTAGAGGTGGTCGAGGTCGTAGCTGCTCTCGGCGTAGCCCATGGACTCCATCCGGTGCTTGATGACGTGGCGGCCGGAGCGGGAGGTCATGTTGAGGTTGTTCTGGGTCAGGCCGATGCTCTCGGGAGTGATGATTTCGTAGGTATTTTTCGCCTTGAGCACCCCATCCTGATGGATGCCGGAGCTGTGGGAGAAGGCGTTGGCCCCGACGATCGCCTTGTTGGGTTGCACCGGCATGTTGCACAGCTGGCTGACCAGCGTGCTGGTGCGATGAATTTCGTTGTGGCGGATATTAGTTTGCACCCCGAGCAGGTCGGCGCGGGTTTTGAGGATCATCGCCACCTCTTCCAGCGAGCAGTTGCCCGCCCGTTCACCGATGCCGTTGATGGTGCACTCGATTTGGCGGGCCCCCATCTGCACCGCGCCGATGGAGTTGGCCACCGAGAGTCCCAGATCGTCGTGGCAGTGGACCGAGATGATGGCCTTGTCGATGTTGGGTACCCGGTTGAACAGGGTGTGGATGATGCCGGAGAACTCGGTCGGTACCGTGTAGCCCACGGTGTCCGGGATATTGATGGTGCGGGCGCCAGCCTTGATGGCGGCCTCCACCATGCGGCAGAGATTATCGATCGGCGTGCGGCCCGCATCCTCGCAGGAGAACTCCACATCATCGGTGTAGCGCAAGGCGTGCTTGATGGCGCCGACTCCCATCTCCAGCACGTCTTCGAAGCTCTTTTTCAGCTTGCTCTCCACGTGGATGGAGGAGGTGGAGATGAAGGTGTGGATGCGAAACGCCTCTGCCACTTTCAAGGCTTCGCCGGCGGCGTCGATATCCTTGGGCAGGGCGCGGGCGAGGGCGCAGACCCGGCTGTTCTTGATGTGGCGGGCGATGGTCTGCACCGATTGAAAATCGCCGGGAGAAGAGACCGGGAAGCCCACCTCCATGACGTCGACACCGAGCCGCTCCAGTGCCTGGGCGATCTGCAGCTTCTCCTTGACTGTCAAACTGGCCGCCAGGGCCTGCTCACCATCACGCAAGGTGGTGTCGAATATGATGACCCGATCTGACATGTGACTTCCCTCTTCCTAAGTTCGGTAACGTGCATCCTGCGGCGGCATAAAAAAACCCGTGCAGGGTGCACGGGTTTTTGTAAATTCCGGCTATGCCTTAGCCCGGCTACAAGGATCCCGCGCGAGTTAACGCGATTAGGGAGATTAGTAGTAGCGGGGTGGCGATACGCATGACGTTGTTATTCCTTCCAGTCGATAACGCTTTTACCAATATCGAGATTTTTATGCTGTGTCAACACGGAAGGTCAGGGGCAATCTGCTGACGTATTTAATCGGATTGTAAAGGATTGCAAATTTCCTTGTCCCATATTCGGCCCATGACCGATTATCTGGTCATTCCTGCTGTGCTCTATTCTCTGCACAACCAGATCGACTTATCAGCATTGGCTGAATTATCTGAGGTGTTAAATGGAAAAACGTAGACCTGGTCGTCCGGTCGGACGTTCTGACATTCGTGACAAGTTGCTTGCTGCCGCCCGTGAGCGTTTTCTCAATACTCCCTATAGCAAGGTGACTACACGCGAAATCGCGGAGCTTGCTGGCTCCAATCTGGCAATGATCCACTACTACTTCGGCAGTAAAGAGGGTCTTTACAAGGCGGTGCTGGGTGATGTGGCCGAGCCCCTCGACCATGCCTGGCAAGATGAACACAGCAATCACAGCCTCAACGAGCTGCTCAACACCTACTATCAGGTGATGGCGCCCAACAGCGAGCTGACCTCTGCCATCTCCAGCGCATTGTCGACCGAGAAGAGCCCGGGCCGGGATTTTGTGCTGAACCGCCTGCTGGAACGCCAGCTGCCGCAGTTCGATGCCCTGCTGGAAACCATGAAGTCCAACGGCGAGCTGGGTGACAACCTGGATCCCGACATGCTTAAGATCTCCTTCCTCAGCATGATGTGGCAGCCATTCGTGATGAAAGATCTCTACGAGCAGGTGTTTGGTCTGAAAGTGGATGAGCACTTCATGGCCCGTCTGGCGGACCACAACTGCCGTCTGATGGAGACCGGTCTGCGCGGCAGCCACTGATTTTGCCGCAACATCGAGATTAAAAAGGGCCATTCGGCCCTTTTTTCATAAATCTGTTATCCCTTGTTCAACGTAACGTCATCCCGCTTTCTTACTCTGCAAGCAGAATTCAGGGAAGGAGGGGATATGAACAAGATCCAGCAATGGGACCTGCAGGTGTGCCGGGTCTGCCTGCTTCACGGCTACAATCGGCAGCAGGCGAGGGTGAGTCGTCTCATTTCCCGCACCGGCGATGGCCCGCTTTACGCTGTGCTGGCCGCCCTGCTCTGGTGGCAGGGGGAGGCAGAGCGGGAGCTGGTGCGACTGGCGCTGCTCGCCTTCGCCATCGAACTGCCCCTCTATCTGCTGCTGAAAAACAGCCTGAAACGGCAACGGCCGGTCGGCTTGCCGGTCTTTATCACCCCCTCCGATCGTTACAGCCTCCCTTCCGGCCACACCGCCGCCGCTTTTCTGATGGCCACCATATTGGCCACCGGCTTTCCGCTCTGGGCGCCCCTGCTGTTTGGCTGGGCGGCACTGGTGGGGGCATCCCGGTTGCTGCTCGGGGTACACTACCTGAGCGATCTGGTTGCCGGTGCCCTGCTGGGTGGCGGTTGCGCCGTGCTGGCGCTCGGCTGGAGCCACTCATGAGGATACTGTTTGGGGTGCAAGGCACCGGCAACGGTCATATCAGTCGCAGTCGCACCCTGGCGCGGGCGTTGCGCACGGCAGGGGTCGAGGTGGATTATCTCTTCAGCGGCCGCCCTGCCGACCGCTACTTCGACATGGAGGAGTTCGGCGCCTACCGCGCCTTTCCCGGCCTCACTTTTGTCAGTCACGAGGGGCGAGTTTCTCCGTGGCGCACCCTGCAAGCCGCCTCGCCACTCACCTTCTGGCGGGATCTGCGGGCTCTCGATTGCAGCGAATACGATCTGGTGGTGAGCGATTTTGAGCCGCTGACCGCCCACGCTGCCCGCCGCTATGGCAAGCCGAGCCTCACCGTCAGCCATCAGGCCAGCTTCAACTGGCCCATCCCGCGCTGGGGGGAGGATGGGGTCAGCCGCCAGCTGATGCGCCACTTTGCTCCTGTGGATCAGCCGCTCGGGCTGCACTGGTTTCACTTCGGTCACCCCTTGTTGCCGCCGGTGATCGACCCCATCGCCGCCGCGCCGGATAACGGCGAGATCCTGGTCTATCTGCCATTCGAGCAGACCGAGGCGATCGCCGCCCTGTTGTCGCGCTTTGGTCAGCAGCGCTTCGTCTGCTTTCACCCCGCCATTCGCACCCCCAGCCAGTGGCGCAACCTGCGCTTCGAACCGCCATCGCGGCACGGATTTATCGCCGTGTTGGCCGGTTGTCGCGGCGTCATCTCCAACGCGGGTTTCGAGCTGGCCTCCGAGGCGCTCACCCTCGGCAAGAAGCTGCTGGTCAAGCCCCTCGGCGGCCAGTTCGAACAGCTGACCAACGGCAAGACCCTCGAGATGATGGGGCTGGCAACTCTGATGGATGTGCTCGATGCCAATCTGGTGCGTACCTGGCTCGACAGCGCCTCGCCGGGGGCGGTTTGCTACCCCGATGTGGCTGGGGAGCTGGCCCGCTGGCTGGCGGCGGGCGCTGACGAGAGCGTGGCCTCTCTGTCGCGGCGGCTCTGGGCTCGCACCCTGTTTCCGGAGGAGGTGAGTGATCGCCTGAGCGAGCTGGATGGGGGCGACTGTTTATCCAGTTGCTGGTTATCGCAAGTGAGCGTTGTTGACTAGACTGAAAGGCGATCCCACCAAGGAGAGGACGGAGCAAATGCGCTTTACCAATGAAAATGGCGAAGTCATGAACCTGGCTGATAATCTCACCCTGCACGAGTTGCTCGATATGGGTGTCAGCATCTCGGTCAGTGAAGAGACCGATCCGGATCAGCAGATTTGGCTGGCGGAGCCGGATCAGGACAACTGAGTCATCATTCGGCATCAAGCCCACCGCTGAGCGGTGGGCTTTTTTGTGGCTGTTTTTCCCCTCAGCGGAATGATCCGCTGGCCATTCCCCGACTTCCTTCCCTTTTGTCTCATGGTCGCTGCGGCAAGTCATTGAATGTTAATAGCCGGTTGAAATGTATGACTGTTCTGGTCAGATAAAGCCGTGGACAAGCGTTATGAAGCGGGTTAAGTTGGTTTTTCACCCTATTTTCGGGTGAATGACGGAAAAATCCTTTTTTTCTACTGTCGACGGGGCTGAATTGGACCGATCTGCATTCAGATAACAACAAGAAACGGATCGGGCCGTGCCGGGAAGCACGGCATCGTCGGCGGGATTCGCTAAACGGAGCAAAGCCTGGAGGGCTTTATCATGGAGATGTTATCAGGCGCCCAGATGGTGGTTAGAGCGCTGGAAGATCAGGGAGTTGAGCACGTCTTCGGCTACCCTGGTGGCTCAGTGCTCGACATCTATGACGCTCTCTTCGAAAACGGCAAGATGGAGCATGTCTTGGTGCGGCACGAGCAAGCCGCGGTTCACATGGCTGACGGTTACGCCCGTTCCACCGGCAAGGTGGGGACTGTGCTGGTAACGTCGGGCCCGGGAGCGACCAACTGTATTACCGGTATTGCCACCGCCTATATGGATTCCATTCCGCTGGTGATCCTCTCCGGCCAGGTGCCGACCAGCATGATCGGTGAGGATGCGTTCCAGGAGACCGACATGATCGGTATCTCCCGCCCGGTGGTGAAGCACAGCTTCCTGTGCAAGAAGGCGAGCGATATCCCTGAGGCCATCAAGAAGGCCTACTACATTGCCGCCAGCGGCCGCCCGGGGCCGGTGGTGGTGGATCTGCCCAAAGATGTGCAGAACCCGAAAGAGAAATTCCCCTACCAGTATCCCGAGACGGTCTCTCTGCGCTCCTACAACCCGACCAAGTCTGGCCATAAAGGGCAGATCAAGCGGGCAGCCAAGCTGCTGGTGGATGCCCAGCGCCCGGTGATGTACGTGGGCGGTGGCGCCATCAACGCCAATGCGGACCATCTGGTGACCAAACTGGCGGAGCTGCTGAACCTGCCGGTGACCACCACCCTGATGGGACTGGGGGCTTTCTCCGGCGTCCATCCGCAATTTATCGGCATGCTGGGGATGCACGGCACCTTCGAAGCCAACAAAACCATGCACAACGCGGATCTCATCTTCGCCGTGGGAGCCCGCTTCGATGACCGCGTCACCAACAACGTGGCCAAGTTCTGCCCCAATGCCACCGTGGTTCATATCGATATCGACCCCACCTCCATCTCCAAGACGGTGCAGGCCCATGTGCCCATCGTCGGCTCGGTGGAAACCGTGTTGGAGCAGATGCTGGAAGTGATCCGCGAGTGTGGCTTCGATAACGACAAGGAGGCGCTGGCGGACTGGTGGAGCCAGATCAACCAGTGGCGCTCCCGTCACTGCCTTGCCTACGAAAAGTCGGCTACCCAGATCAAGCCGCAACAGGTTATCGAGACCCTCTACAAAGTGACTCAGGGTCAGGCGTTCGTTGCCTCCGACGTGGGCCAGCACCAGATGTTTGCTGCCCTCTACTATCCGTTTGCCAAACCGCGCCAGTGGATCAACTCAGGGGGCCTCGGCACCATGGGCTTCGGCATTCCGGCCGCCATGGGGGCCCAGTTTGCCAACCCGGATGCGGTGGTCTGCTGCGTCACCGGCGATGGCTCGGTGCAGATGAACATTCAGGAGCTCTCGACCTGCATGCAGTACGGGGTACCCATCAAGATCATCTCCATCAACAACCGTGCGCTGGGTATGGTCAAGCAGTGGCAGAAGATGTTCTACGGCGGTCGTCACAGCCACTCCTACATGGAGTCCCTGCCGGATTTCGTCAAACTGGCGGAAGCCTACGGCCATGTCGGCATCGCGGTGAGTGATCCGGCGGAGCTGGAGAGCGCCATGGAGAAGGCCTTCGCCATGAAGGATCGGCTGGTGTTCATGGATATCTCGGTCGACCCGGATGAGCACGTCTATCCGATGCAGATCAAGTTTGGTGCCATGGATGAGATGTGGCTGAGCAAGACGGAGAGAACCTGATGAGACACATCATTTCAGTACTGCTGGAGAACGAATCCGGCGCCCTGAGCCGGGTGGTGGGCCTCTTTTCCCAGCGCGGCTACAACATCGAGACCCTGACGGTGGCGCCGACCGAGGATCCCACCCTGTCGCGCATGACCATAGTCACCATGGGTGACGAGCGGGTGCTGGAGCAGATCCAGAAGCAGCTGCACAAGCTGGTGGATGTGCTCAAGGTGTGCGACCTGAGCGAAGGGGAGCATATCGAGCGGGAGATCGCGCTGGTCAAGGCGCGCGCCGCCGGAGGGGCTCGTGACGAGCTGAAACGGCTGGCGGATATCTTCCGTGGCCAGATCGTCGACGTCACCCCCGAGCAGTACACGGTACAGCTGGTGGGCACCAGCGAGAAGCTGGATGCCTTTATCAAGACTGCCGCCCAGACCAACGAGATCATCGAAGTGGTGCGCTCCGGCGTCTGCGGCATCTCGCGGGCGGACAAGGCGTTGCGGCCCTGATGGCTGGCGGGACAGCTGATGACTCGTCAGTTGCCGCAGAGTGAAAGGAAAGAGGGCTCTGCGGAGCCCTCTTTGTTTGGTTTTGCTTTACGAGGGTAGGTGTGATGTTCGGTATTCATGATCTTGCACTGTTTATGGTCTCGGGGCTGCTGCTCAACATCATGCCGGGGCCGGATTCTCTGCTGGTTATGCTGCGCAGCGGCTCGCAAGGGTGGCGTGCCGGTTCGGTCGCGACCCTTGGCATCGGCACTGGTGTCATGGTGCATGTGTTGGCGGCGGCCCTCGGTCTGTCGGCCCTGCTCAGTGCCTCGGCCGAGCTGTTTGTCCTTATCAAGCTGGCTGGCGCCATCTACCTGATCTATCTGGGGTTCTCCCTGCTGCGCCAGCAAGCAACGGGTTCCATGGAGAGAGGGCTCACCTTGCCCGCCCTATCCTATGGCCAGATTTACCGGCAGGGTGTGCTGACCAATGTGCTCAACCCCAAGGTCGCGCTCTTTTTCCTCGCCTTCGTGCCCCAGTTCATCGCAACGGATGCCCCCGACAAGGCGCTCGCCTTTATCCTGCTCGGTTGCATCTTCAATCTGGGCGGCATCATCTGGTGTCACTTGCTGGTCTTTACCACCGTCTATGCCAGCCACAGGGTACGGCTGTCACTGCGTCTTGGTCGCTGGCTAAACTGGGGCATCGGCACCCTGTTTGTCGGGCTCGGGATCAGGCTGGCTTTTTCAAGCCGCTAACTGGCTGCCAAGGGGCGTTCAAGAAGGGAGCTGGCGCACAGGGCCGAGTCGAGAGCATGGCCCAACCAGTTCGCCGTGACAATGCAACAAAAGGGGCTTGCAACTGCAGGCCCCTTTTCGTTGGTTGTTTCATCTGCATAGAGGCGTTTGCAGTGGGGAGCTAGCGTGCCGGTTTCAGCGTGCGACTGCGCAGCAGCAGGGGGAGCTGGTAGAGCACCAGGGCGCCGAGTACCAGTCCGGCACCGGCCAGTTTGGCGCTGCCGAGGGGTTCGTCGTAGAAGAGGGTGCTCAGCAGCAGAGTCCAGACCGGTTCCAGCAGCATCATCAGGGCGGCGTGGGCAGTGGTCATCTTGCTCAACGCATGAGTGAGCAGCCAGTAGCGCAATGTGGTGGCGATCAAGACGCTCGCCGCAAACCAGCCCCAGATGCCGTGGCTGACTCCAGCCTCGGGCCACTGTTCGGTCAGCAGGGAGAGCAGGGTGCCGAGCAGGCCGGTCATCGCCAGCTGGATGCAGGTGAGCCAGGTAGGGGCAATGGATTGGGCGAAGTGGCGATGGACGGCAAGCTGGATGCCGAGGGTGGTGGCCGCTGCCAGAAACCAGAACAGCGAGAGCGACACGCCCCAGTGGGTACTGCTGGAGAGCAGCAGCAAACCGGCGATGGCGATGGGCAGGGTGAGCCAGTAGTGGCGGCCGGGCTTGGCCCGAAAGGCTGCCCAGGCGGCCAGTGGGGCCATCAGGGTGGCGACACTCATGATAAAGGCGCCGCTGCCCAGCGCATCGCTCTGGCTGATGGCGGTGACCCACAGCAGCAGGCTGGCACCGAGCAATGTACCGCAACCGGCGGCGCGCACCAGTTGGGCGCAAGTCGGCGGCGGTTCACGCAACCAAGCCAAGGGGAGCAACAGCAGCGCCGCCAGCAGGAAGCGGCTGCCGATAAAGGCGGCGGGGGACAGTTCGCGGATCGCCTCTTTCGAGAAGAGCCAGCCAGCGGCGGCCAGCAGGGTGACCAGTACCATCAGCAGCAGGGGAGTGCGGTTCATCGGGGTCGCCATGGTGAAATGGAGGGGAGAGCATAAAGGAAAGGCGCCAGGTATTGCTACCTGGCGCCTTTCGCATCTGCCTTGAACCGCCGTCGCGGCTCGCGGCCAGCAATCAGTTCATGCCGTAACGCTTGAGCTTCTTGCGCAGGGTGCCACGGTTGATACCCATCATCACGGCAGCGCGAGTCTGGTTACCACGGGTGTACTGCATGATCACGTCCAGCATCGGCGCTTCGACTTCGGAGAGAACCATATCGTACAGATCAATCACTTCCTGACCGTTCAACTGGGCCAGGTAGTTACGCAGGGCCTGTTGCACAGAGTCACGCAGGGGGCGCTGGGTCGGCTCGGCAGCGTGATTGTGAGTAGTTGTTACCAATGCATCAGAAGTCAGGGTTTGTTCGAACATATTCGGTCGGCTCTTTAGTTATCTTGTTAACCTAATCCATCGAAATACGCTTCGAGTGCCTCAAGTTGCGCGTCTGCGCAATCCAGGGCATTGAAGTGCTTACGGAATTCTCGGCCCGTCTCTTCTTCATCCAGATACCAGCCCACGTGTTTACGGGCTATGCGCGCTCCCAGATATGCACCATAAAACCGGTGCAGGTTGGTTACATGCTCGTTCATCAGGGTGCGAACCTCTTCCCTCTCGGGAGGCGGCAGCTTGGTGCCCGTCTCAAGAAAATGACGGATTTCCCGGAAAATCCAGGGTCGTCCTTGCGCAGCTCGGCCGATCATCACGGCGTCAACGCCGGTATAGTCGAGGACATACCGGGCTTTCTCCGGGCTGTTGATGTCACCATTGGCGACAACAGGAATCGATACGGCCTGCTTAATCGCCCTGATCGTGTCGTACTCCGCTTCGCCCTTGTAGAGGCAGGCACGGGTACGACCATGCACGGCGAGGGCCGCGATACCGCAATCTTCGGCGATTCGGGCGATCTCCACGCCATTGCGGTTATCCGGATCCCATCCTGTGCGGATCTTCAAGGTGACAGGCACCTCCACTGCATCCACCACGGCCCGGCAAATTGCTTTGACCTGATCGGGGGCTCGCAGCAGGGCAGAACCTGCCAACTTCTTATTCACTTTTTTTGCCGGACATCCCATGTTGATGTCGACGATCTGTGCGCCCTGCTCCACGTTGTAGCGGGCAGCAAACGCCATCATCTCGGGGTCGGCTCCGGCAATCTGGACCGATCGTAATCCGCCTTCTGCAGAGTGATCCATCCTCATCCGGGTTTTCTGGGTATCCCAGACATCCGGGTTGGCCAGCAGCATCTCGGAAACGGCCATGCCAGCCCCCAATCGCAAACAAAGTTCACGGAATGGTCGGTCAGTTACACCGGCCATGGGAGCCACAATCAAGGGAGTTTCAAGCGTGTGGGGACCTATCTGCATTCCACGGTTACCATCGGCTTAGGGCGGCGTATATTACGCATTTTTTAGGCAGGAGAAAAGGTTAGTATTTGAGCGTCAGCCATTTTTTTCTGAAAAAAACGTCGCGCCAAGGCTTGCAAATTCTGGAGTTATTGAAAAACGGCCAGATTGCCGGAGAGTGAGCGCTGTACCATTCGGGTCGGACGCCTGCATAATTGTCAGTCCACTTGCAGGCCCTCTTTGCGTTATGATAGCGGGCTTAAGTCGAGCAAATGCTCCAAACATTTATGCAACAAAAGCGGATTGGGGATCTATGACGTCAAGGTTCATTAAATCACTCTGGCCGTGTCTGATGGGGGCCGTGCTGGGGTCGGCGCAGGCGCAAACCATCAGTTTCGGCGAAGCCTGGACCCGGGTCATCCAGCAGGATGAAGGGCTGGCTGCCGAGCAGGCCGGGGTCGATCGGGCCAAGCAGCTGCGCGAGGCGGCCAAGGACATGTATCTGCCCAAGGTGGATCTGGGGGCCAGCTATACCCATCTTGATCAGCCGATTGAACTTGATGCCCTCGATCTCAATCCGCTGGCCAAGCAGAAAGATCTGATCTTGGCGCTCGGCAGCCTGTTCGGGGTCGGGGCCAACGCATTTGTCACCCCCCTGACCAAACAGAATGTGGTGACCAGCTCGGTCAAGATGCTTTGGCCGCTGTTTGCCGGTGGTCGCATCGATGCGGCGCAGGATATCCGCCAGGCGCAGGTGAGCGAGGCGCAGCAGCTGCTGGTGCTCAAGCAGCAATCCACCTTCGAGAGCCTCTCCCAGACCTATTTCGGCGTGGTGCTGGCTGCTCAGGTGGTGCAGACCAAAGAGGAGATCGAAGAGGGGCTCGCCCACCATCTGGATCATGCCAAGAAGCTCGAAGCGCAGGGGCAGATAGCCAGGGTGGAGCGCCTCTCCGCTCAGTCGGCCTATGATCGGGCCCGCATCGATACCCAGAAGGCACGCCGCAGCCTCGAGATCGCCGAGCTGGCCCTCGGCCGCATGCTGAAGTTGCCAAATGCCCAGCCGGGCAGCGGCCTGTTCGTCAACAAGGAGCTGCCGCGCCTTGAGGGGTTGGTGAGCCAGACCCTGGAGGTGCACCCCGGTCTCAAGCTGCTCAGTGCCAAGAAGGAGCAGGCCAAGGGGATGATCCGGGTCGAGCAGGGCAAATATGCCCCTGAGGTGTTTCTGTTCGGTAACTACAACCTCTATGAAGATGATTCGCTCGCCTCCAAGACCACGCCGGACTGGCTGGTGGGGGTGGGGGTCAGCATGCCGCTGGTGAGCCGCGATGGCCGCTCCGAGACGGTACAGGCCGCCAAGAGCGCCGAGCTGCAAGTCAATCTGCTGCAGGCCAAGACCCGCGAGGATCTGGAGTTGCTGGTAGAGAAGACCTGGCGCGAAGCGGCGCAGGGGCTGGAGGAGTATCAATCCCTCTCTTCCACCCAGGCGTTGGCAGAGGAGAATGTGCTGCTGCGGGACAATGCCTTCGGTCAGGGACTCTCTACCTCCCTTGATGTGGTGGATGCCCAAAACCAGCTGGCGGGGGTCAAGACCCAGCGCGCAGCGGCGGCCTATCAATATGTGGTGTCGCTGGCCCGCCTGCTGGCGCTCTCCGGCCAGATGAACAGTTTCAATCAATATCAGCACGGTCAGGTGATCGAGGTGAACTCATGATCCCGGTCCTGTCTGTTCCTTTTTTCATGTCTTTTCCGACCGTCAAGGGTCGCCCGTTTGTCGAGGTGAAGTGATGAGCCATCCCCCCATCAAAAAGAAGATGAGCCAGGGTAAACCTCTGTTGTTGCCGCTGGCGCTGGTGATCCTGGTGGTCTGGCTCGGCTGGCGCTTCTGGCTCGCTTATCAGCCGGAGTCGGTGCATCTGCAAGGGCAGATTGAAGCGCAGCAGTACTCGGTCTCCTCCAAGGTGCCGGGTCGCATCGACGAGGTGCTGGTGAAAAAGGGCGAGCAGCTGACCAAGGATCAACTGGTTTTTACCCTGGCGAGCCCCGAGATTGAAGCCAAGTTGAGCCAGGCCAAGGCGGGTGAGGCGGCTGCGGGCGCCATGGCGCAAGAGGCGGAGAAAGGGGCCCGTGCCCAACAGATCGCTGCCGCCAAGGATCAGTGGCAAAAAGCCAAGGCTGCCGCCCAGCTGCGTGGCAAGACCTATGAGCGGGTCGCCAGCCTGCACCGAGATGGCGTGATGCCGCTGCAAAAACGCGACGAGGCCTGGACTGCCTGGCAAGCTGCACGCTACAGCGAAGGGATGGCGTGGCAGCAATATCAGATGGCGCTGGAAGGGGCGCGGGAAGAGACCAAGATCGCCGCCCGCGAGAAGGCCAAGATGGCGGCGGGTTCCGTGGCCGAGGTTGAGGCCTATCTGGCCGATACCCGCATCACCAGCCCCCACAATGGTGAAGTGAGTCAGGTACTGCTGCGCAGCGGCGAGCTGGCGCCGCAAGGCTTCCCGGTGGTGACCCTGCTCGACATGAGCGATGCCTGGGCCCAGTTCCACGTGCGCGAGGATCTGCTGCCCCGCTTCCCGGTCGGTACCGAGTTTGATGCCCGCATCCCGGGTCTTGGCGACCAGATGGTGCGCTTCAAGGTGACCCATGTGGCCGTGATGGGTGATTTCGCCACCTGGCGTGCCACCGATACCAGTCAGGGTTTCGATATGAAGAGCTTCCAGGTGGAGGCTCGCCCGCTGCAACCGGTTGAGGGGCTGCGGGTTGGCATGAGTGTGCTGGTTGAACTCTGATGGGACGTGAATTTCGGCTGCTGTGGCAGGATCCGTTCAGTCGTGCCCTGATGAGCTGGGTGCCGCTGCTGCTGATGGGGATCCTCTGCTGGATCTTCTCGGCAGGGCTGGCCCGCGACCTCAAGGTGGGGCTGGTGGATCTCGACCACAGCATGCTCTCGCGCCAGCTCGCCTTCTCGCTGGATGGCTCGGCCGGGCTCAAGGTGGCGCAACCGTTTGACTCCATCGAGGCCGGGGCGCGCGCCTTGCGCGGTGGCGACATCTATGCGCTGGTGGTGATCCCCAACCATCTGGAGCGGGATGCCCGTCAGGGCACCCAGCCGCAGGTAACGGTGTTCAACAACGGCCAGTTCATCCTGATCGCCAAGCTGGTCAACTCGGCGCTGGCGCAGGTGGTAGGCACCCTTAACGGTCAGGTCGGCGTGCTGGAGGCGATGGCCGATGGCAAGGCGCTGCCTGGCGCGCTCGGGCAGTCGGTGCCTATCAGCAGTCAGGTGACTGCGCTCTATAACCTCAACTCCAGCTATGCCCAATTTCTGCTGAGCGCCATTCTGCCCGCGGTGTGGCAGATCCTGGTGGTGCTGTTTGGCCTCAATGCACTGGCCCGTACCGATCGGCTGGGGCTGGACTGGACCACTCGCGGGGTCTGGTTTGGCCTCTGGCGCACCCTGCTGCCCCACGTGCTGATTGGCTGGGGTTGGGGGATAGTCTGGACGCTGCTGCTGTTCAAGGGCTTCTCCTACCCCATGCACGGCAGCTGGCTAGTGCTGGTGGTGGGTCTGGGGCTCGCCTCGGCCGCCTGCGTCACCATGGGGGCCTTCTTTTACGGCATCATTCGGGATCCGGCCCGCGCCCTGTCGCTGGCGGGGGCTTACACGGCGCCCGGTTTTGCCTTTATGGGGGTCACCTTTCCGGTGAGCGCCATGGGGGATTTCGCCCGCTTCTGGCGCAGCCTGTTGCCGGTCTCTCACTATGTGGAGCTGCAGATTGGTCAGAGCAACTACGGTCTGCCTCTCGCATCGGCGTTGCCGCAACTGGGGGCGCTGCTGCTGTTTCTGCTTCCCTTGCTGCTGGTGGTACGTCGTTACAAGCAGCAGGCCGAGCTGGCCCGTCAATCAGCCGCAGTGGCGAGCGCCGAAAAGGAGCCTGAGTGATGCTGGGATTTGTCGATCTGTTGCGCCTAGAGCTGCGCACCCTGCTGGCGGATCGCGCCATCATGCTGACCCTGTTTGGCGGGGTGATCTTCTACTCGTTTCTCTATCCCCAGCCCTATCTGCATCAGCTGCCGCGGGAAGAGGCGGTGGTGGTGGTCAACGACGATGGCAGTCAGCTGTCCCGTCAGCTGGAGTTTATGGCCGATGCCACGCCGCAGGTGAAGCTGGTGGCGCGGGCCAATTCGCTGGCCGAGGCGCGCCAGCTGATGATGGCCGGGGAGGCGAGCGGCATCCTGCATATCCCCAACCACTTCTATCGGGATCTGATGCAGGGCAAGAGCGTCACCCTGAGCTATGCCGGTGATGCCTCCTACTTTCTGGTCTACGGCACCATTGCCGAAGGACTGGCACAGGCTGGGGGTACCCTCGCTGCGCAGGTGAAGGTGGCGCGGCTGTTGAGCCACGGCGAGGCGCTACCACAAGCGGCCATGGGCTGGAATGCGGTGGCCCTCAACGTGGTGCCGGTGTTCAACCCCACCATGGGCTATGTGAATTACGTGGTGCCGGCGGTATTCGTGCTGATCCTCCATCAGGTGCTGCTGATGGGGGCGGGGATCCTGGGGGCGACCCAGAACCAGCGCAGCTGCCGCGGCGAGCACGGTTACTGGCAAAGCGCGCCGGTGTTGCCGTTGCTGTTGGCCAGAACCCTGGTGCTGGCGGGGTTGTTCCTGCTGCCGGTGAGCTACTTCCTCGGCTTCTGCTTCGATCACTACAACATCGCCCGTCATGCCGATCCGCTGGAGCTGTGGCTGTTCGCCCTGCCGTTCCTGCTGGCGACCTGCTGGTTCGGTATTGTGCTGGGCGCCATCTTTACCCGGCGGGATCTGCCGACTCAGGTGGTGTTGATCTCCTCTCTGCCGCTGGTCTTTCTGGCGGGCTTTATCTGGCCGCTGGAGCTGATCCCGGCGCCCCTCAACTGGCTGGCTCAGTGGGTGCCCACTATCCCCGCCATCGAGGGTTTTCTGCGCCTCAACCAGATGGGGGCCGACTTTGCGCAGGTCTCCCGCTACTGGTGGCAGCAGTGGGGTCTGGCGCTGCTCTACGGTGTGCTGGCCTGCCTGTTGCTGCGTTGGCGGCAGCGGTCGCTGCCGGTTGCTCGCCCGTCAGTCGTGCAGGGTGAAACGACCGCCGGTTAAGCGGGATGGTGCAAGCGCGAGCAAGATGGCGTGTGCGGTAAAGCGAAAACGGTCAGCCCTTGGGCTGACCGTTTTGCTATGTGGTGGGTATGAGCGGTTTTACTGCTGCTTTAGCCGCGCTGGATCGTGGGATCCCCGATGGCGTAGATCTGCCCCACTGCTGTCTCATCCGCCAGCAGGCGTAGTCCTTGGGTGGCCACATCGGCACGGCGTACCAGTCCATGAACCTCCTTGCCCTGACTCAGCTCGGCGCGGCCAGTGGCGTCGCCATCCTGCAGGCCCGCCGGGCGCAGAATGGTCCACGCGAGGGCGCTGGTCTGCAGCCAGCTTTCCGCCAGACTCTTGAGGCGTACCTCGTGACCGAAGGCGGCTCGGGCCCGCTGCGGCAAATATTGCCAGCTGTCGCCACAGCCGAGGGAGGTGACCAGCAGCAGTCGTTTCAGGCCTGCCTGCTCCATGGCATCGATCACATGACGGTTGCCCTGATAGTCCACCGGCGCGGCCTGACGGAAGCTGCCGAGGGTAGAGACGACCTGTGCATCTTGCCCTGCCCGGGCACATGCCTGCTGCACCGCAGCTGGATCCAGCGCATCTCCTTCGATCACCTCAACTCCCAGCGCCTCCACTTCCATGGCCATATCGGGGCTGCGCACCAGCGCAACGACCCGGTGACCTTGGCTCAGGGCGTGATGAGTAAAGGCGCGGCCCAGCCCGCGGCTGGCTCCGAAAATCAGTGTGGTTGGCATAGATGAGCTCCCTTGGCAAAAGGGGCTAGCCTAGTGGCTTGTTCGCCTGCTGTAAATGAGAGTTGTTTCTATTTGTGAGCTGACAGGGAGGAGAGAGTGCGAGCCGCCAGCGACTCGCACTCTTTGGGAGGGATCAGCCGTTGTAGTTGCCGATGCTGGGGCGACGGCTGGGGCCACTCAGGTGGATATCCACCGGATTGAATGCCTTGATCGCCTCATAGCTGAAATCACCGATCGCCTGATGCAGGGTCTGGGGCGTGTGGTTGGTGATGATGATGACGCTCTTTGACAGGTTGCGACGGCGGCGCAGCAGGTGGCCGAGGAAGCTGGACTGGCTCTCCGCCATTTTGGCGCGGTTGGCCGATACCTCATCGATGATCAGCAGATCCACCTCTTCCAGCGCGCGGCGGTACTGGTTGCGCTCGTCCTGATCGGGGATGACGTTGAAAAACAGCCGATCGACGATGGAGGCCCACTGCTGGAAGATCACCGATTTCTGGTGACGGGCGATCAGCTCATGCGCCACCGCTCCCGCCAGGGTCGACTTGCCGGTGCCGTAGTCGCCGTAGATCAGCATGCAGCCGCCACCGCTCTTCTCCCAGTGCTCGAAGCCGCTGATAAAGTAACGGGCTGTTTCGATGGGGTATTGCAGCGCCGGGTCACCGGCATCCATCTTGTCAAATACCCAGTCAGGGTTGAGGTCGGCCTGGGCGATCAGCTTCTGGATCCGCTCCTGACGGGCCGCCTTCTGCAGCTCGCGCACCTCGGCGTTGGCCTTGGCGTCGTACTCCTTGCGCAGGGTCTCGTAGTCATACTGGCCGCCACCGGTCTCTTGTTGCAGGCGACGAATGCGCTCCAGAAGGCCACCTACATGACGGCTCAATTCCGGGTCGTGAATACGGTGATCCTGCTTGGCCTTGGCGATCTTCTGGCGCTTGGCTTCGATCTCTTCCAGCTCCTGGCGCAGGGGATCTTGCGGGTCAGTCATGGAATGCTCCTTCTGCTCGATCAGGGATGGGTAGACAAGGGGTTGATTCTGCCTGCAGGCGGGGGCCGCTATCAATCATTATCCGGCTCCTGCTGCGCTGCGGGTTCTTGCGTCTGCTGTTGGGCCAGTCGCTTGGCCTCTTCAATCATCTGTTGGGCCCGTTTGCTGGGGCCCGACTCTGGCGGGGCCGGCGTCACCTGCTGGTAGCCCTGCACCTCCATCGGTTTGCGACGGGTATAGCGGCGGGTCTTGAGGGCGCGAATGAACTTGAGCATCCATTGATGCTGGGAGTCGAACACCTCGGGGCGCCCCAGCCAGTAGGCGATAAATTCCCCCAGTTCCTCTTCGCTATAGCTGGCATCGATCACTCCGCACAGACGGGCGAGGGCGGGCAGCTCTTCGTCCGGTCGCCACTGTAGGTGCATCTGGAAGGGGCGTTCCGGCAGCGGGCTGCGCAATTTCTGGGTCAGTAGCGGCAACTGGAACGTGCACTGATGGTAGTGCTCACTCTCGGGCTGAGCCTCGACCTGCAGCAAGCCTGCCTCCATCAGTTCATCGAACAGTTCGGTGAGCTGGCGGGCGTTGACCTGAAACGAGAAGCCGCAGGGATCGCCCGGGTCAACCACCGCCAGTGCGCGACCCAGCTCGGGATAGTTAAGCCGGGCCAGCTGATTTTCCAGCACCAGTCTGCGCAGCTGCAGGGTATAGAGACTGCGGGCCGGATGGGACAATCTGGGGTGGGCAAGGGCGCTGTATTCGGCTGGGGTCATGGTCTTCTTCACGAGCTGGAGTGGGGGGCATTATCCCTTATGGCGCCCACTTGCACAATTCGCATGGGGTTGCGACATAACGAGGAGATACGGCACTGCTATGTGGTTGTTAATAGAGCTATCTATATTTCAGAACCTGACCAAGGTCTATTTTTGACACATCGTTTCCGCGGATGCCGGACTTTTGAACTAGTCTTAATACCTAAATAACCAATTGACTAATAAGAGCTTTATCAAGATGTTAAGAGCCGGGCTACGGATCCTGATGGTGGAGGACGAAGCTGTTTTTCGCCACTCGTTAGTGAGTTACCTCGCACGGGACGGGGCAACGGTGTTTCAGGCCGAAGATGGTATTGAGGGGCTATCGGCGGCGGCCCTCTACCATCCCGATGTGGTGCTCTGCGATCTCAATATGCCCAATATGGATGGCCACGAGGTGATCGCCTGCCTCTCTGCGCGCTATCCCCATATTCCGGTTATCGTTATTTCGGCCCAGAGCACCATGGAGGCAGTCGCCAGCGCCTTGCGTGCCGGTGCGCGGGACTATCTGCTCAAGCCCCTCGAGGATTACGCTCTGGTAGAGCGCAGTATCGAACAGTGTCTCAACGGCAGCGCCAACCGGGCGCAGCAGCTGGAGCTGATGGATCACATCGACTATTTCAGTGCCCACGACAAGGCGGCCAGCCGCCTGCTAGCGGGGCTCAAGCCGCCGGGCTTGCAGGAGTGGGGCCCCTGGCAGGTGACGTTCAAGGGGCTGGGGCAGTTGTTTATTCCCGATACCTTCAAGGTGGAAGACAAGCTGCTGGTGCTGGTGATGGAGCTGCCGATCATGGGGACGGATGCGGCATTTTGTGGGGCACTGGTGCGATCCTTGATGAACGTCCCCTACCGCCAGTTTCAGCAGAACGAGAGCCGGTTGCTGAGCCAGCCGCACCGGTTGCTCGACTACCTCAACCATCAGTTGATGGCATCCGGGCTTCGCCACTCTTTTGCCATGGCGGCGCTGCTGTTTGATCAGCATGATGGGTTGGTGTTTGCCAACGCAGGGCTCACCTCTCCCCACTGGCTGATGCGCTCAGGCGGCCTACCCCTTGGTCTGATGCGCAGCAGCCACTACGCCCTGCACAAACGCAGCTGGCATGAGCCGTTCGCCCTGCAGTTTCGCAGCGACAGCGGCGGCTCGCTGGATGTGCAGGTTCGTCATCACTGATGCCGCCTGATAAACAGGCTAAAACAAACAGGGCGCCGATGGGCGCCCTGTTTATTGTTTACAATCCTGACCGTTTAGACGGTGGCGGATTGCAGTTTCTTCTCTTGAGCTTGCGGCTCTTTGGCCGGGCCTTCGGCACCGTGCATCCAGTAGACCAGGCGGTTGGCCATGGTCAGCAGGATCAGGGCGCTCAGTATCGCAGCCAGGGCGATGCCACCGAAGATGGCGATGGGGCCGGCTTCACCCACGAAGGAGCCGATAAAGCCCGCAGCGTAGTTGGCCAGGGCAACGAAGCCAAACCAGGCACCCATCATCAGGGAAGCCAGACGCAGCGGAGCCAGTTTGGTCACCATGGAGAGGCCAATCGGGGAGAGGCAGAGCTCGCCCAGGGTGTGGAACAGGTATGCGCCAACCAGCCAGAACATGGAGGTCTTGACGGTGTTGTCACCACCCTGCTGCAGCACTGCACCGACCATGAACAGGAAGCCGATAGCCAGGAACAGCAGACCCATGGCGAATTTCACCGGAGAGTTCGGCTCTTTCTTGCCGAGCTTGATCCAGATGGCCGCAACGACCGGTGCCAGGGTGATAATGAAGAAGGGGTTCAGGGACTGGAACCAGGCGGTCGGCACTTCGAAGCTGCCGATCATGCGGTCGGTATACTCCTGGGTGTAGAGGTTCATCAGACCACCGGCCTGCTCGAAACCGGCCCAGAAGATGATGGTGAACAGACCCAGTACCAGAATAACCTTGATGCGATCCACTTCCTGCTTGGTCAGCGGTGCTTTCTGTTCGGTAGTACGCAGGGCGGCTGCGCGCTGGGCGGCAGTGACGCGACCGATGTCACCCAGGAAACGTTGGGCCATGGTGGCCTGGATCACCAGAGAGAGCAGCATACCGATACCGGCGCCGACGAAGGCTGCTTGCCAGCCGTAGGCCGTAGCGGCAGCACCACAGATCACACCTGCCAGCAGGGAACCCAGGTTGATACCCATGTAGAAGATGGTGAAAGCACCATCACGGCGGTGATCGCCCTCTTCATAGAGGTCACCCACCATGGTGGAGATGTTCGGTTTGAACAGGCCGTTACCCACGATCAGCAGCGCGAGGCCCGCGTAGAACATGGTGTTGACCATATCAGGGAACATGGCGTGGGGCAGTGCCAGAGTGAACTGACCTGCGGCCATCAGCACGGCACCGATCAGGATGGCGCGACGTTGACCCAGGAAGGTGTCAGCCAGCCAGCCGCCGATCAGCGGAGTGATATAAACCAGACCGGTATAGATACCGTAGAGTTTGAGGGCATCTGCCTGACTCCAGCCCAGACCGCCGTTGGCAGTCAGGTCGGTCAGATAGAGCACCAGCACGGCACGCATGCCGTAATAGGAGAATCTCTCCCACAGTTCGGTACTAAAGAGCAAAAAAAGCCCTTTAGGGTGACCTAAAAAGGTCCCTTTTGACGGGTTATTCATTGGAACTTCCACCTGTGTCTTATATTTTTTTGAGTTTTTTATGCAAGGGCGAGAAACACGCCTCAATCCTTATAGAGCATGTGTGAATAAATTACAACATTATGATTTGCTGAGAGTTTATTTACTCTTGATTGATTTTTTGTTGCAAAAATGAAAAAGGAGCATCATTTGATGCCCCTTAAATACGTCTATAAAAAACAGATTTATCAGCGATTACAACTGCTTGACGAACTGCTTCAGCCAGCCGATGAATTCACCATTCAGCTCGTGATGGCGCACACCATATTCCACATTGGCTTTCATGTAACCGAGCTTGCTGCCGCAATCGTGGCTCTTGCCCTTCATGAAGTAGGCGTTGACCTGCTCCTGCTCCATCAGCATGGCGATGGCGTCAGTCAGCTGGATTTCGTCACCGGCACCGGCCGGGGTCTTCTCCAGCAGCGGCCAGATATTGGAGGAGAGGACATAACGACCCACCACCGCTAGATTGGAGGGGGCTTCGTCACGGGGTGGCTTCTCGACAATGGCCTGCATCGGCAGGGACATCCCCTCGCTCAGGGCCTCGCCCTTGATGTCGGCGATGCCGTACTTGTCCACTTCGCTCTCAGGAACCGCTTCCACCATGATCTGGCTGATCTGGTCTTCTTCGAACATGTGCACCATCTCGGCCAGGTTGTCTTTTTTCGGGTCGCTGGCTACTTCATCAATCAGTACATCCGGCAGCAGCACGGCAAACGGGTTGTCACCGATCAGCGGGCGTGCGCAGAGCACCGCGTGGCCCAGACCTTTGGCCTCGCCCTGGCGGACGTGCATGATGGTGACGTCTTTCGGGCAGATCTGTTGCACCTCTTCCAGCAGCTGACGCTTGACTCGCTTCTCGAGGGTCGCTTCCAGTTCGAAACTCTTGTCGAAGTGGTTTTCGATGGAGTTCTTGCTCGAGTGGGTGACCAGCACGATCTCTTTGATACCGGCGGCGATGGCTTCGCGCACTACGTACTGGATCAGCGGTTTGTCGACCACCGGCAGCATCTCTTTCGGGATGGCCTTGGTGGCTGGCAGCATACGGGTACCCAGACCGGCTACCGGGAGCACGGCTTTGCGAACTGTCAGAGGAGTCTTTTTCATGGAAAACTATCCAGCGGGATTAAAGTGCGGCCATGATACTCCAAGAAAAATGGGGCAGCCACAGGCGACCCCATTCGTATATGCAGAGCTCGGACGTTATTTGACGATGATCATGTCACGGTTGGCTTCCAGGGTGGCCGGGCCAATGCCATTGACATCTGCCAGCTGATCGACCGAGCTGAACTTTCCCTGTTTTTCCCGATAGTCGACGATGGCTTGTGCCTTCTTGTCGCCAATCCCTTTCAGGCTGGTGAGTTCGGCAAGGGTGGCCGTATTGATATTCAGCTTGCCGGACTCCTTGGCGACCGCGGTCGTGGTGGTTTGCTTGGGCGCTGCCTTATCTGCGGCCAGTACGGGTTGGCTGAACAGGGGCAAGCAGGCTAACAGCATGATTGCAGAGAGCTTCTTCATCAGCATTTCCATTCCTCCATGATGTGGATATTGCCGAGTGGGCACTTTGAGAAATAGCGTATCGAACAGGTCTTTTTCACTGCTATTTCTAACAGGTCAAATCCTCATGCCGATGGCGAAATATTTGCTATAAGCGCTTAGCCATGAATGCCGCCGTATAGCCAACCTTATGATCTGGAATGTATTTCAGATGCATCTTTGATTTGACGAGCAGACTTCCCCGAGATGCTCTGCTCAAACCGTTGTGGAGGTGCCGGATGGCATTATTCTGCGCAACAAGGTGCGGATGGCATGTTTCACTGGTCTTCAAAAGAGAACCAATAAAAAAGGCTGCTCACCTGGGGTGAGCAGCCTTTGTGATCGGTTTTTTCAGACAGGCACTGATTAGGCTTGTTCGTCAGCCTGTGCAGCCTGGATACCGGTCAGGGCGATGGTGTAGACGATGTCGTCAACCAGGGCGCCACGGGAGAGGTCGTTGACCGGCTTGCGCATGCCTTGCAGCATCGGGCCGATGGAGACCAGGTCAGCGGAACGCTGCACCGCTTTGTAAGTGGTGTTACCTGTGTTCAGGTCAGGGAACACGAACACGGTGGCTTTACCTGCAACCGGTGAGTTTGGTGCCTTGGACTTGGCCACGTTCTCCATGATGGCCGCGTCGTACTGCAGCGGGCCGTCGATGATGAGGTCAGGGCGCTTGGCCTTGGCCAGCTCGGTCGCTTCACGCACTTTCTCTACATCGGCACCGGCACCAGAGGTACCGGTGGAGTAGGAGATCATGGCGACGCGCGGCTCGATGCCGAAAGCGGCAGCGGAGTCGGCGGACTGGATGGCGATCTCGGCCAGCTGCTCGGCAGTCGGATCCGGGTTGATCGCGCAGTCACCGTAGACCAGCACTTGGTCAGGCAGCAGCATGAAGAAGATGGAGGAGATCAGGGAAGAGCCCGGTGCGGTCTTGATGATCTGCATCGGCGGACGGATGGTGTTGGCAGTGGTGTGCACCGCGCCGGATACCAGGCCGTCAACTTCGTTGCGTTCCAGCATCATGGTACCCAGTACCACGTTGTCTTCCAGCTGCTCGCGGGCAACCACTTCGGTCATGCCCTTGTTCTTGCGCAGCTCGACCAGACGCGGCACATAGCGCTCGCGCACAACGGCCGGATCGATGATCTCGACGCGATCGGTCAGTACCACACCCTGCTGTTCGGCAACTCGACGGATCTCTTCCGGGTTACCCAGCAGTACCGGACGGGCAATGCCACGCTCGGCACAGATGGCGGCAGCCTTGATGGTGCGCGGCTCGTCGCCTTCCGGCAGCACGACACGCTTGTTGGCCTGACGGGCCAGCTCGGTCAGCTGATAACGGAACGCCGGCGGGCTCAGGCGACGGGAACGGGTAGAGCTGACAGTCAGCGACTCGATCCAGTGCTTGTCGATGTGGCCAGCGACGTAGTCCTGTACCAGCTCGATACGCTCGCGGTCATCTTCCGGAATATCGACGTTGAAGTTCTGCAGGCTGACGGCGGTCTGCCAGGTGTTGGTACCGGTCATCATGATCGGCAGGCCGGTGGCCATGGCCTGTTGGCACAGCGCCATGACCTGCGGCTCCGGATGGTAGTTACCGGTCAGCAACAGGGCACCCAGCTTGACGCCGTTCATGGCGGAGAGGCAGGCAGAGACGATAACGTCAGAGCGGTCGCCGGAGGTCACCAGCAGGCTGCCCGGACGGAAGTGTTCAACCATGTTATGGATGGAGCGGGCACAGAAGGTCACGGTCTGCAGACGGCGGCTGTCCAGCTCACCCTTGTGCAGGATCTTGGCGGCCAGATGCTTGGCGAGATCCTTGGCGCGCGGGGCGATCAGCTGGGTGTTCCAGGGGATGCAACCCAAGATGCGCAGCGGGCTCTTGCCGAACACTTGCAGCACTTCCAGGTTGTGAGCCGCGTCGGAAGCGTGGTGATGGGCTTCGAACATCTCGGTCAGGTCAGGGCGGGTTACGCCATGCTCGTCAACCGGCGCGCCAACCTTGTTGATCACGCAACCAACGATGCGGGGGTTGTTGACACCACCGAAGTTGGAGCAGGCCAGCTCGATGCGCTCTTTCAGTTTCTGGCTGGAGTCATGGCCCGGGTGGGTCACGAATACCATGTCAGCGTCCAGCGCCTTGGCGACGTCGTAGTTCAACTTGTTGGCAAAGGGCTGCTTGTCGGTCGGCACCATACCTTCGACAACCAGCACTTCGGCACCACTGGATTTCACGTGCTCTTCGAAGCGGGCAACGATCTCTTCCAGCAGGATATCGGTGTTGCTGGAGCTGATCATGTTCTCGGCGTAGGAGAGGGTGAACGGCTCGGGCGGGTTGATGTTGGCAGCTGCGCGGATAACGGCGGTTGAGCGCTCGGCACCGGTTTCACCCGGACGCGGCTGGGCAACCGGTTTGAAGAAGCTGACATTGACACCGTGACGTTCCATGGCGCGAACAACGCCAAGGCTTACGGAAGTTACGCCGACACCAGTGCCGACCGGGATAAGCATAATAGTGCGTGCCACTTTATACCCCTTGTTCATTTTTTGGGATCAGGAAAAGGCCGCCCTGTGGGCGGCCTCGAGTTACTGCGTCAATTAAGCGCCGACCAGTTCCAGCGCGTCGTGGGCGATAACCCACTCTTCGTTGGTCGGGATAACCAGGGCCTTGGTAGAACCAGCCTTGGTGATCTCGCCACCCTTGCCGAAACGAGCCTTCAGGTTGGCGTCGTGATCAACGTCAAAGCCCAGCAGACCCAGCTTGTTCAGGGTGATTTCACGGATCGGGGCGGAGTTTTCACCGATACCACCGGTGAAAACAACGGCGTCCAGACGACCGTCCATGGCGGCAGCGTAGGCGCCGATGTACTTGGCCAGGCGATAGCAGTAAACGTCCATAGCACGCTTGGCTTCTTCTTTGCTGTCGTAGTTGTCTTCAACAAAACGGCAGTCGGAGGTGACTTCGGTCAGACCCTGCAGGCCGGACTCTTTGGTCAGCATGGTGTTGATGTCAGCCACGCTCATGCCCAGCTTGTCGTGCAGGAAGAAGATGATGGCCGGGTCCAGATCGCCGGAGCGGGTACCCATCACCAGACCTTCCAGCGGGGTCAGACCCATGGAGGTATCAACAGATTTGCCGTTCTTGATAGCGCAGACGGAACCGCCGTTGCCCAAGTGGCAGTTGATGATGTTCAGCTCTTCAACCGGCTTGTTCAGCTGCTTGGCAGCTTCCAGGCTGATGTAGTAGTGGCTGGTGCCGTGAGCGCCGTAGCGACGGATGCCGTTCTCTTTGTAGAGTTTGTACGGCAGAGCGTACAGGAAGGCTTCTTCCGGCATGGTCTGGTGGAACGCGGTATCGAATACGGCCACGTTCTTGTCTGCCAGCGCCGGGAATACGCGGCGAGCTTCACGGATACCGATCAGGTGAGCCGGGTTGTGCAGCGGTGCGTACGGAACAGCGGCTTCGATGCCGGCAATCACGTCTTCGCAGATGACAACGGAAGAGGTGAAGCGCTCGCCGCCGTGAACAACACGGTGACCGATGGCGATCAGGTTCTTGGACAGTTCCGGATTGAGCGGCAGGATCTTGTTGACGATGAAGTCCAGCGCTTCCTGGTGAGCGGCACCCGCGCCCAGATCGGCACTGCCTTTCTCGCCATTCAGTTTCCACTTGATGCGGGCGTCGTCGAGGTTGAAGCACTCGGCCAGGCCGGACAGCAGGTCATCACCGGTGGTTGCGTCAATGACGGCAAACTTCAGGGAAGAGCTGCCACAGTTAAGAACAAGAACCAGCTTACTCATGAATAAATCCTATCGCAGATTGGGTTGTGTAGGCGGATGCGTTGGACGCGGTGCGGCCAAAAACTTTCAACTTATCCTTATGAGGGTTGGCAATCTGTTGCTTGCCCCTTGTATAGTGATACAAGACCCGAAATCCAGACGTCCCTGACAGGTCAATAGCAAGAAGCTTTTGACGCAAAAATGGGCGTACAAAGGATAACCCGATTGTTGAAAAATAACAAAGTCATCCTCAACCTTTGTTACTTTGCATCAAATTTTGTCGAGGTTTTGCCGTTGGTACGTTCAAAAAGCGCTCGGAGGTAGTATGAGCATGAACATTTTTGGAACTAAGTTACAGCAAGGCCGCCATTATATGACGCTTTGGCCGCGCCGTCCCGAGCTCAATTCGATGTTTCCTGAAAATCGGGTGATCAAGGCGACCGAGTTCGCCCTCAAGGTGATCCCCGCGCTGGCGGTGCTGAGCGTGATGCTGCAGTTCCAGTTTGGCCAACTGCACTACTGGCCTTCCGTTATCACTTCCGTGCTGTTTCTGCTCAGTTTGCCGCTGCAAGGTTACTACTGGCTCGGCCAGCGTGCCGACACCCGCTTGCCCCCGTCGCTGGCGAGCTGGTATCGGGAGATCAACGGCAAGATGAACGAGCAGGGAGGCCGCCGCCAGCTGGTTTCCCAGCCGCGCTATGAAGAGTTGGCCGATACCCTCAAGGCCGCCTTCCAGCAGCTCGACAAATCCTTTCTCTACGAATAACCCGTTTCAGATGCAAAAAGGCGCCAGTGGCGCCTTTTCTGTTGTGGTTGCGGTTTAGGCCGCCAGTACTTTGCGGATCTCCTGAATGGAGAGCTTGTATTGGCGCGGGCACTGACGCCATACAGTCAGCATCCGTTGGTACTTGTCGCGCATGGCGATGTCGCTGGAGAGCTCGTCGCACGGGCATTTGAGCTCGGGGAAGCGCTTGTCCACCTCCAGCAGGAAACAGACGTAGTCAGCCAGTTCACGCTCCTGACTGCGGCTGTAGCCGTTGAACTCCAGCCGGCTGGCGTTGATCTCGCCCTGATCGGCAGCATCCAGATTACCCCATGAGATGGCCAGCGCGTGGTGCAGCTCGAGGGTATCGATCACCTCCTGGCAGGTCGCCAGATCCAGATGGCCGAAGCTCTTCTCCAGCTCGAGGGTCTGCAGGCAGTAGCCGCGCTCGATGATGGTGCTGGCGCGCTGGTAGATGTCCGCTTTCTCCGGATTGAGTTTCGCCAGAATTTCGTACTGGTTGCTCAGGATCAAACGCTCAGTGTTGCTCATGTTCATGGGATATCTCGCTGGAAGATGATTCTGGGGTCACGTTAACCCATATATAAAATGAATTTTTTGATCTGGGCGGGGGAGTTGGTGAGAAAAATCCGCTGGCAAGGGGCGGCTGAGCAGACGAAAAAGGCCTGCATGGCAGGCCTTTCAATGACGCGGGGGAGGGTTACCCCTTGAGGAAATCCAGTACCACCTGATGGTGATCGCTGGTTTTGAACTTGTCGAAGTGGTGGGCAATCTTGCCCTCTTCATCGATCAGGAAGCTCTGACGGTGAATGCCGTCATACTCCTTGCCCATGAACTTCTTCGGGCCCCAGACGCCAAAGGCATCGGCGACGGCGTGGTCTTCATCAGCCAGCAGGGTGAAGTTGAGCTGGTCCCGCTCTTCGAACTTTTTCAGACGTTTGGCCGGATCCGGGCTAATGCCAAGCACCACCACATTGAGGGCGGCCAACTCGGCGTTCACATCGCGCAGGCTGCAGGCCTGGGTGGTGCAGCCGGGGGTCATCGCCTTGGGGTAGAAATAGACCAGCACCTTCTTGCCGCGCAGGCCAGCGAGGCTGACCTGATTGCCATTCTGGTCGGGCAGGGAGAAATCGGGGGCGGGGCTGCCAGCTTGTAGTGGTTGCATGGGGTCTCCTCGGGTAAAACGCTCTCAGGCGTGTTTGCGATTGACGATAAACTCGAACGATTCGGCACCCAGTTGACGACAGAATTCGGCGAAGGCGGTTTGCGAACCTTCCACTTCACCCTCTCTGGCCAGATTGAGCTGAAAACTGATCTTCAGCAGGTTGAACGGCTGCTGCTCCAGGGTCATGGATTGCATCGCCTGAATGTTCCAGCCATGTTCGCTGAAGAACTGGGTGCACTGGCTTACGATGCCGGGCTCGTCGCGGATCAACAGGTCGGCACTGGCGCGGATGTCATACTGCAGGGACTGGTGGCGTTCGGTGCGTTTCATCATGGTGATGAGATCCCACTCCTGGCTACGCAGGGGCAGGCTGATTTCGAGTTGCATCATGCTGTTCCAGTCGCCCGAGAGCAGCATGATAAAGGTAAATTCATTGCCGAAGATGCCAAGGCGGCTGTCCACAATGTTGCAACCACAGCCACTGACGTGGCGGGTCACTTCATTGACGATGCCAGGCCTGTCCGTGCCGATGGCCGTTACGACCAGGTAGTGAGTCATAAATCTTCTCTCGTCCGTTATTTCGTTGCGAAAGCCGCGCTGGCAAGCCAACCCTCCGGCCCTGATGACCACTCCCTGAGGGACGCTGCCGACTTTCGTCCATTACTTTTTGTTCCGGATGGTATCACGGCTTGCCCCCTCTCTCCCTTGTTTTTCAAAGGGGTCAGCTTTACCATTACGCCCCTGAAAATCGGGAGAAAAGTCCATGTTACGCGGTAGTATTGTTGCGCTCGTTACCCCCATGCTGGCTTCAGGTGAAGTCGATTGGGCCAGTCTGGCCAAACTGGTTGACTATCATGTCAGCGCCGGGACCAGCGCCATTGTTGCGGTGGGTACCACAGGGGAATCGGTGACCCTGAGCGAGCAGGAGCATATCGCCGTCGTTGAAAAGACCGTTGAGTATGCCGCCGGACGCATTCCCGTCATCGCCGGTTGCGGCTCCAACAATACCGCCCATGCCATTGAATTGGCAAAGCGACTGGCCAAAACCGGCGTGGTGGCGGGCCTCTCGGTGACTCCTTACTACAACAAGCCCACTCAGGAAGGTCTCTATCGCCACTATTGTGCGATCGCCGAGGCTAGTGGTCTGCCCCAAATTCTTTATAATGTGCCCGGTCGCACCTGTTGCGATCTCAAACCGGAGACCGTGGCTCGTCTGGCCAAGGTTCCCGGCATTATCGGTTTGAAAGAGGCAACCGGCGATTTGAGCCGCACCCCGCTGCTGCGCGAGCTGTGCGGGCCGGAGTTTGCCCTTTACAGTGGCGACGATGCCACTGGTTGTGATTTTATGCTGCAAGGTGGCGATGGCGTGATTTCGGTCACCACCAATATTGCGGCGGCCCAGATGGCCGACATGTGTCGTGCTGCGCTGGCCGGTGATGCCGGGCAGGCGCATGACATCAACAATCTCTTGATGCCGTTGCACAAGACTCTGTTCTGCGAACCGAGTCCCACCCCGGTGAAATGGGCCTGTGCCCAACTGGGGTTGATTGCAACAGCCACCTTGCGCCTGCCGCTGGTTGACCTCACCCCCGAGGGCGAACAGCTGATGGCGCGAGCACTGACCACAGCGGAGTTGATGGCGAGTGTTTAAATCTAATGGAAAGGGAAATAGAGCCCGTCTGGTGCTGAGCGTTGCGACTGTGGCCGTCTTGGCCGGTTGCAGCACCCCCCAGGATCGCAAAATGGCCAACCGCGACTTCGGTTATGAAGATGCCCGCCTCGAGGGCCGCGCGTTCTTGATCCCCGCAGGATTGAGTGCCCCCACCTTCAACAGCCAGTACGACATCCCGCCGCTTCCCGAAAGCAGCCGTGAAGGTGCCCTCGGCGCCCAGGTCGATGTGCGCCCACCCGCTCAATTGCTGACCGTGGTACCGGGCAGTCAGGTGGTGCAGAGCGCAGCCGAACCGACCGTTGCCTTCTATGCCCTGAGCACCAGCCAGAGCGTGGAGCGCGATACCTGGTCGTTCCTGATGAACTTCCTGGCCAAATACAAGGTCACCACCGAGAAGCTGGATCAGCAGGATGGCGTATTGCAGACCGGCTGGTTTGACAACACGGTCGCCCTCGATGGCTGGGGCGAAGATGACGAGGACTTCAAAATCCGTCAGCGTTACCAGTTCACCGTGCGCAACGATGCCCAGCGCCACGCCGTCAACATGTCGGTCCGGGTGCTGGATCACGAAGAGACCATCGACGGCGAGACCAGCAACAAGCTGACCCCTGCCGATGCCCAGCGCTATGCCGCGCGAGTGCTGAACCAGTTCTCGCTCTATTACGACAGCCAGCTGAAAGCCCGCGAGCAGCACAAGTCCAACGATGGCATGGGTCTGCAACTGGGTCTGGACAACAACGAGCTGAGCGCCTGGATTGCCGAAGGCTCCTTTGATCAGGTGTGGCGTCGCCTCAACCAAGTACTGCCCGCTTACGGTTTCACCATCAAGGATACCCAGCAGTCTCTGGGCTGGATCGACGTCGAGTACGAAGAGCCGGGTGCCGAGTTCTGGAAGGCGAAAGGGAGCGAGCCGTTCAAACTGGAGGAGGAGAAATACCGCTTCCAGCTTGGCGAAATGGCGGGAGGCAAGACCTCCATCACCCTGTTCGACAAGGACAAGAAGCCTGTATCGTCCGGGGTTATCTCCCAGATGTATATCAGCCTGTCCGAGGCGTTCGCCAAGGGGCTGGCCGATCAGGCAGCAGCAAAAGCAGAATAAATACAGGGGCCTTGTGCCCCTGTTTTGTTATCAGAATCCCCCTGAAAACGCGGGGATTCCGAGTGGTTTTCGATGATGCGAGCCCCCTTGCCAGCCCGTTGCAAACAGAGCGCGCAGGTGAGGAACTCGCGATGTTTACCCCCCACAAACAGGAAGTGTTATTAGCCATGAGTCTTGCAGATCAAGTATTGGCGGTGAATGACGATTTACCGATCCGTACCGATAAACCTGTCCATTCCGGCAAAGTGCGCAGCGTCTACTGGTTGACCCCCGAAGACAGTGCCCGGCTCATAAAAGAGAAAGGCTATGATGTGCCGGCCGATGCGCCCCTCGCCCTCATGGTGATCAGCGATCGCATCTCGGCCTTCGATTGCATCTGGCAAGGTGTGGATGGCCTGAACGGCGTGCCGGGCAAAGGGGCGGCGCTCAACGCCATCTCCAGCCACTGGTTCAAGCTGTTCAAGGAGAAGGGACTGGCCGACAGCCACATTCTGGATATTCCGCACCCCTTCGTCTGGATCGTGCAAAAAGCCCGTCCGGTGATGATCGAGGCGATTGCCCGCCAGTACATCACCGGCTCCATGTGGCGTGCCTACAAGGATGGCGAGCGCGAGTTCTGCGGCATCACTCTGCCAGAAGGGCTGAAAAAGGATCAGAAACTGCCGGAGATCCTCATCACTCCCTCCACCAAGGGCGTGCTGAAAGGGCTGGATGGCGTGCCGGAAGCCGATGACGTCAACGTCTCCCGTGCCGATATCGAGCGCCACTATAAAGGCTTCAACTTCAGCAAACCGGCCGACATCGACCGCTACGAAGTGCTGCTCAAAGAGGGCTTCAACGTCATCAGCGACGCGCTGGCCGGGCTGGATCAGATCTTCGTCGATACCAAGTTCGAGTTTGGTTACGTCCACGATGCCGCCGGCAACGAGAAGCTGATCTACATGGACGAAGTGGGCACCCCCGACAGCTCCCGTATCTGGGATGGCGCGGCCCTGCGCGACGGCCAGATCGTCGAGAAGTCCAAAGAGGGTTTCCGTCAGTGGCTGCTCAACCACTTCCCGGATCCGGACATCCTGCTCAACAAGAACCGCATGCCGGAACGTTTCGCCCTGGCCCGCGACAACAAGCTGCCGACTGAAGTGATGATGGATATCTCCAACACCTACGTCGGGATCGCCGAGAAGATCATCGGCCACAAGCTGGCGCGTTCTGCCAATCCCAAGCAGGAGATCATCGAGGTGCTGCGCGATCAGTACGGTCTGATCGACTAAGGGTTGCTCTCTTTTTTTGTCGCCAACAAACAAACGTTTGCTGGTGGCGAAAGATAGAAGCAAATAAACAGACGGGCCCCATTGCGGGGCCCGTTTTTATTGCTGGTCTGGCGGTTAGCGGGCGGCGATCAGCCGTTCACTCTGAACACCTGACCGGTCTGGATGCCCAGCACCGACTTCTTGTAAGCCTGCGCTACCTTGGCGGCGGGCACCGGCACGAAGCCCGGGAAGAAGTCAGCGTATTTGTCCATCGACTCAGCCAGCACGGTGGGGCTTACCACGTTGATGCGCAGGCCGCGGGGTAACTCGCAGGCGGCCGCTTTCACAAAGTGATCGATGGCGCCGTTGACGGTGCTGGCGCTCACGCCCCAGTTGATCGGCTCCTCGCTCAGAATACCGCTGATCAAAGTGATGGAACCCTTGTCAGTCAGATAGGGAATGGCGTCTCGGGTCAGGTTGATCTGGCCCATCAGCTTGCTCTGAAGCCCCACCTGCCACTGCTCGTCGGTCATCTCGGTCAGGCCGTTGAAGGCCACGCTGCCGCTGGCGACAACCAGTGCATCAAACTGGCCCACCAGGGCAAACAGCGCCTTGATGGAGGCGGGATCGCGCATGTCGACCGTGGCATCGCCACGACTGTGGCCGACCCGGATCACCTGATGATCTTTGGCAAGCAGTTCACTGACCGCGGAGCCGACGGTGCCGGAGGCACCCACAATCACAATTTTCATCTGCATCACTCCTGGTTGGGATGTGTCGATTCTAGCGCAACAGAAAATGCGAAAAAGCGCGTAAAATAAACCCATTGTTTCCATATTGGAGCTAATGATGGATATCGCCCATCTGGCCAGCTTTTACGAAGTGGTGCTGCGCGGCAGTTTCTCGGCTGCTGCCGATACGCTGGGGGTCAGCAAGGGGATGCTGAGCCGCCATGTCAGCGCGCTGGAGACCTCCCTCAATGCACAACTGTTGCAGCGCACCACCCGCCGCCTCAGTCTGACCGAGGCGGGCAAGACCCTCTATCAGCAGGCGGGGGAGATCTTCGCGCTGGCTCGGCAGGCGGAGCAGGATATTCAGGCGCTGACCGAAGAGGATTGCGGACGACTGCGCTTTACCTGCCCGGTCAGCACCGGCGACCGCATGGTGAGCGAGCTGCTGACCAGCTTTGCCGCGCTCTGCCCGGGAGTGGAGGTGGAACTCAATTTCACCAACCAGATGGTCGACATGAGTCAGGGGGAGAACGACATCGCCCTGCGCGCCATGAACGAGGTGCCGGACAATCTGGTGGCCCTGCCGCTCGGTCGGCTCAAGGATGTGGTGGTGGCCAGCCCCGCGCTGGTGGCGCGAGAGGGGCATCCTGCCACTCCCTATGAGCTGAGCGGGCGCAACTGCCTGTTGCAGGGGCACAATCCGGCCTGGGAGCAGTGGCACTTTATCCGTGAGGGGGAAGAGGCCCACATTCTGGTACAAGGCAAGGTGCGGGCCAACCACTACAGTACCGTGTTGCAACTGGCGCGCGCCGGTATGGGCTATGCCAAGTGCCCGCTGATGCTGGTGGAATCGCAGCTGAGGGTAGGGGAGCTGGTGACTGTGCTCGACGAGTGGCAGAGCGGCCTGCATCAGCTCCATGTGCTGCATGCCCAGCAGCGGCGGGTGCCGCGCAAGATCCGGCTGTTCAAGCAGGTGCTGGCCCAGTGGTTTGCCGAGCGACCCCACTACCTGCTCTGAGCGGCGTTATTTTTCTGTCATCTTCGGCTGCTACCCTGCGCCCATCATCGGCATCAGGAAGATCTGCGGGAATGAAGAGTAATAGAGGGTTGACCGGGTTTGTGCTGCTCTGTGCAGTGTTGGGGGCTGGCAGTGCGCAGGCCATGGTGGAAGTGAAGGTGCCGGAGAATTTCCGCATCCTCGCGGTGAGCAACGGCACCTTGCAGGATGAGCAGCATGCCACCCTGGCGGATGGCGAGCAGCAACTGCTGGTGCGCTTCGAGGGGGTTATCCCCAGTCGTAGCAGCAGTGAGAATGATCGGCAGGTACGCTCCGAGCCGCAGGTGGTGCGCTATCAGGGCAGCAATCAGCATTTGCAGTTGATGGCCAGCGTACTGGGGGACGAGCGGGGGATGCTGGCCTATGCCAAGGCTCCTGTGGTAGCGCTGCAGGAGAATGGCCGCGCGCTTGCCATCCAGCAGGACGCGCTGGTGACCAGCGGCATGCTGCTTGGGGTGGATTGGAACGGCAAACTGGCTGAATACAACCGCAGCGGCGGCAAGGCGGCGCTGACGGCTGGCGCCGTTGCTACGCAGCCAACGGCCACGGCCGCTGGTGGGGCGCAACCCGTTGTGGCAGCCAGCGAGCTGGAAGGGCAGTTGCAGCAGTTGTTCCTCCAGGCAGACCCGGCCCTGCGCAAGCGCTTTATCGGTTGGGCCGTCCCACAGCTTTAAGTTTTCTGCCCGTTGCAGTAACGTGGACACTCCTTTTTCAGGCGCTCTGTTCATCGTACTCAACGAGGTTTTCATGTTTGAATTGCATTCACGCCTGCAGGCAGATACCCGGTGGCTCGGGGATCTGCCCCTCTGCCGTGTCTTGCTGGCCAAAGACAGCCAGTATCCCTGGCTGATCCTGGTACCGCGAGTAGCCAACCTGCGGGAAATTCACCATCTGGCGCCGGAGCAGCAGCAACAGCTGATGCAGGAGTCCTGCGCCGTCGCCGCCCTGATGGAGCAGGCCCTCAGCCCGGACAAGATCAACATCGGCGCGCTGGGCAATCTGGTGCCGCAACTCCACCTTCACCATGTAGCCCGCTTTGCGACGGATCGCGCCTGGCCAGGCCCCATCTGGGGTGCTCATCCGGTCGTGCCTTATGAGCCACAAGTTTTGGCGCAGCAGGCCGATATATGGCGTGCCCGGCTCGCCAAGCTGAGCGGTTTCACCCCTGTGGCTGCTGATAACGGAGTCAACTGAGAGGCGTGTCGCTATTTCAGTCTCCGGGCCGCGCCATCTGTTAGAGTTATGGTATAGATAAGCCCATTTTCGATGTTCAGGAAGGTCCCATGATAGTGACAAGATCCGATGACGATGCCGTATTGACCACAGAGGATGTGCTGCTCAGCCTGTGCAACTCGGTGACGGACGTTTTGAGTGCCGCGACCATGAGTCAGGTGCGGTTTTCCGGCATGGTGCAGCGGATCAGCAAGACCTGCCTCAAGCCGGATATCGGCTGCTTCGTGCTGTTCGATGGCGGTTTTTCCGGTCTGGTGGTGATCAACTTCTCCGCCGCCGCCGCCATGGAGCTGTACGAGAGCTACATGCTGAGCATGGGGCTCTCCAAGGAGGATCTCGCTATCTCCCACACCTCTGACGAGGTGAGCAACGTGATGGGCGAGCTGATGAACCAGATCGTCGGCAGCTTTACCGTCAAGGTGGGCCGGGATCTGCAGACCCACATCACCCAGAACCAACCGAAGATGCTGGCGCTAAACAAGCAGGTGATGCTGAGCGTCGATACCAATCTCGACAGCCCGGAGTCCCGCCGCGTCACCTTCTTCACCGCCCGCAACAACATCTTCTATCTGGAGCTGGCGATGGACAAAACCGAGTTCATCCGCATCCACAATGAGGGGATGGAGCACGAGGAGCTGGATCCCGATGCGCTGATCGCCCAGGCCAAGCAGGATGCCGCCAAGCCGGCTCAGGCTGCGGCCCCGGTTGCCAACGATCACGACGATCTGCTCGACTCCCTGGGTATTTGAGTCAATCGCCGGATAGCAACAAGGCCACCTTCGGGTGGCCTTGTTGTATCGGTGCGCTCAACTGTCGTTAGAAGTTGTAGAGCAGGCCGGTGTTGAACATCACGGATTCAGAATCGTAGAAGTTGATGTCGGAATCGGACTTGGCGTAGCCAGCTGTAAAGGTTGCGGAGAGCGGCGCAATACCGAACAGGCGGTGCCAGAAGAAGGTACCGGTCAGGGCAAACTCGTCGGAGTCGGCGTTTTGGCCAAAGATCGGGTTGGCCTCATCATATTTGGTCTGGCCCAGATAGGCGTTGCTGACGAAAGACCACTGGGAAGCGCGCATGCCGTAGGTCAACTGCAGGCCGTTGCTCTTGTAGCTTTGGGCGCTGCCATCCAGATCAGCTTGGCGGTAGATAAAGGCTGGCTCCAGCATCTGACCGGGTGCCAGCTGCCATTTGTAGGAGAGGTCGAGGGCGTGGATCTTGCCGTTTCGATCCAGCTTGGTTGCATAGTTTGTCTGGTTATCCTTATCGTATTGCTGGCCGCTGCGCTCCTCATCCACCTCGATGTTGCGGGTGGTCAGGCTGCCATTGAAGTTGCTACCCCAGATGCTGTCCCAGGCGAAGCGCACCCCTTTTGACTTGATATCGGTCGACTGGCGATCAACGCCTACGGCGAAGGGATCACTCCACTGCTCGGTCGGCATCGCATTAAAGACCACGGAGCCAGCTACGATGCCCTTGTCGCTCATCTCCTGACGGATACCGAGCTGCTGGGTGAAGTCGAAACGGATGGCATCCTGGATCAGGTTACCGAGGAAGACCTGGGTGCGGGTATCGGCAAAGGTATAGCGGATATCGGCGTTGAGCAGCGGGGCAACGGCGGAGCTGCTCTCGGCACTGCCCAGTCCGCTTAGGCGGCGGTTTTCATCATCACCGCTATAAAAATTTGATTCGTAATTGATGACACTGACCCCGCCAAGCAGGAAACCGGACCAGCCAGACTCCTTGGGAATTTCACCCAAATCAGCATAAGCACTATTTGCGACCAGCAGGCCCAGGCCCAGCAAGGTGGTATTGCGCATCGGATAACTCCTAAATTAAATGGTGGTGAATTTTTTCGGCCGGTGAGTATAAAGAAAAAACCTTAATGGCAACTGACTCAATATTGCCAATTATCCTAACCCACTCATTTCATTCGGCGAATCGTTAATTAATTGTGCGAGATTAAGAAGAGTTCACTCGGTTGTGCTGGTATTCTGTACCGCGAATATCGGGGGAAAACAATAAGATGAAACAGATTAAATCCTGGGCGCAATATTATGTCGATCTGATGACCAAGCTGGGACTGGTGCGCTTCAGTATGTTCCTGGCGGCGGGCATTATCGTGCTGGCGGTCGCCATCCAGATGGGGGTGACCCTGTTCCTGCGCGGCAATATCGATGTGATCGACTTCGTTCGCTCGGTGTTTTTTGGCCTGCTGGTGACCCCCTGGGCGGTCTATTTTCTCTCCATCGTGGTGGATCAGCTGGAGGATTCCCGTCAGCGACTGAGCCGTATGGTGCGCAAGCTGCAAGATATGCGCGAGCGGGATCTGGAGCTCAATACCCAGCTGCAGGAGAACATCAGCCGCCTCAACGCCCAGATTGCCGAGACCAACCGGGCCGAAAGTCTGCGTCTGCAGGCCATCGAGGATCTCGAGAACGAGGTGTTCCAGCGAGAGAAAGCCCAGCTTCATCTGGGGGAGCGTACTGCCCTGCTGCGCTCCTTTATCGACTGCTCCCCGGATCTGGTCTACTACCGCAACGAGGATGAGCAGTTTTCCGGTTGCAACCGCGCCATGGAGGAGCTGACCGGCAAGGTGGAGGCCGAGCTGATCGGTCTGACCCCGTTCGATGTCTACAAGCAGGAGATTGCCAACAAGGTGGTGGAGACCGACAAGCAGGTCTTTGCCAGCAATGAGCCGCTCACCTACGAGCAGTGGCTGGAGTATCCCGATGGCCGCAAGGCTTACTTCGAGCTGCGCAAGGTGCCCTTCTTCGACCGCTTCGGCAAGCGACTCGGCCTGCTCGGTTTTGGCCGCGACATCACCGAGCGCAAGCAGTATCAGGACAAGCTGGAGAAGGCGAGCCGCGACAAGACCACCTTCATCTCCACCATCAGCCACGAGTTGCGCACCCCGCTCAACGGCATCGTGGGCTTAAGCCGGATGCTGATGGATACTCCCCTCGATCCCAAGCAGCATCAGCAGCTCAAGACCATTCACCTGAGTGCGGTGACCCTTGGCAATATCTTCAACGACATCATCGACTTGGACAAACTGGATCGCCGTCGCCTCGAAATTGCACCGACCCGTATCGATCTGCCCGCCTTCCTCGACGAGCTGGAGACCCTGTCGCGCATTCAGGCGGAGCAGAAGGGGCTCTATCTCCATTTCGATCGCGATGGCGACATGCCGCAATTCGTGATGGCTGACGGCACCCGCCTGCGTCAGGTGCTGTGGAATCTGGTGGGCAATGCGGTCAAGTTTACCGATGAGGGGGGCGTCACCGTGCGTTGCCTCTCCCATCCTGCCGACGAGCCGGGCAAGCTGGCCCTGCACTTCGAGGTGGAGGATACCGGTATCGGGATCCCGCGCGCTCAGCAGGAGAAGATCTTCGCCATGTACTATCAGGTGCAGGGCAAGAAGCACGCCACCGGCACCGGCATTGGGTTGGCGGTCTCCCGTCAGCTGGTGCAGGCGATGGGCGGGCAGCTCTATGTGGACAGCGATCCGGGCGAAGGCTCCTGCTTCACCGCCGAGCTGGAGGTAGCTTGCGCCGAGCCAGTGTTGCCAGAGCAGGAGGAGGAGATGCCCTCCCTCGATATCCTGCTGGTGGAGGATGTGGAGCTTAACGTGACGGTGGCCTGCGCCCTGCTGGGCAAGCTGGGTCATCAGGTGCAGGTGGCACGGGACGGCACCCAGGCGTTGGCGATGGCCAATCCGGATGATTTCGACCTCATTTTGCTCGATATCCAGCTGCCGGACATGACCGGCTTCGATGTGGCGAAAACCCTGCTGGAGCGTTATGGCGACAGCCTGCCACCCATGGTGGCGCTCACCGCCAACTCCACCGGCGATCGCCAGTACTACCGGGATCACGGCATGCAGGATGTGATCAACAAGCCGCTTGGCTCCAAAGCCGTGCGGGAGGTGATTGGTCACCTGTTTGCCGATCTGGCCGAGGATGAAGCGGACGAGCAGGCTGATGCGGGCAATCAGGATGTCCTGCTGGATATCCCCTTCCTTACCGATTACGCCGATACCGTGGGCAAGCCGGTGCTGCTCTCCAGCGTCGAGTTGTTCGAGAAGATGATGCCGGACTACATGGCTGTGCTCGACTCCAACATGATTGCCAAGGATCAAGCTGGGGTGGTGGAAGAGGCACACAAGATAAAAGGGGCGGCAGGCTCCATTGGCCTGCGCCGATTGCAGCAGACGGCACAGCTGATCCAGAGCCCGGATCATCCCGCCTGGTGGGAAAACGTGGAAGACTGGATTGAGACGCTGCGCCGCGAATATCCGGGCGACATCGCCCGTCTGCGGCGCTGGTTGCTGTCTTGAGGCTGGAGGTTGTCTTGAGTCTGATGGAAGTTGCTGGCAAGGAGCTGCAAGATGTATAGCCGTTTGATTACCCCCGCACGCATCCACTCCTGGGGGGATGAGGGGCTGCTGGAGGCGACCGAGCAGGATCGCGCTCGTATCGTGCAGGCGGCGCCGGTACGCCGGTTGCAGCAGAAGACCCAGGTCTTTCCGCTCGATGTGAAGGCCTCGGTGCGCAGTCGCCTCACCCACTCGCTGGAGGTGCAGGAGACCGGTCGCCAGATCAGCCGCCGCATTCTGGCCGCCTTGCCTGCTGGGATGGTCTGTGAAGGGGCTTTTATCAATCTGGTGGAGATGTCCTGCCTGCTTCATGACGTGGGCAACCCGCCGTTTGGCCACTTTGGCGAGCAGGTGATGAGCCAGTGGCTCGGCGAGATGCTCGATCCCCTCTATCAGCAGGCGCTGGCGCAGCCACCTTCGGCCCAGTGGGCTGAATTGCGTCAGGATCTGCAACTGTTTGATGGCAACGCCCAGAGTCTGCGGCTGGTGCACAGCTTGCACGAGCTCAACCTGACACTCGGACAACTGGCGGCGCTCTGCAAATACCCGCAGCAGCCCCAGCCCGGCGTGAGCTATGGTCAGCATCATGGCTGGAGCAGCAAGCGGGGCATCTTCTTTAGCGAGCAGCCGCTCTACCGTGCCCTCGGCCAGAGTCTGGGATTGGCCCCCGGCTGCCGTCATCCGCTGGTTTACATCATGGAGGCGGCCGATGACATCTCCTACTGCATCGCCGATCTGGAAGATGCGGTAGATCGGCGGATCCTGACTCTGGGTGAACTGCTGGCGGCGCTGCGAGCTGCTGACCAGAGTGACTACATGGGCACCTTGCTGGATGAGGCGCTGGCTTCTGGTCGGGGCTTTTTCCCCCATTTTCGCCAGCAACTGACCCGGGATCTGGTGGTGTTGGCGGCGCAGAGCTATGTCAGCGAACATCAGGCCATTTTGCAGGGATCCTATCCGCAAGCGCTGCTGCACGGTCAGGCGCCAGCGGCGCGGGTGCTCGATATCCTCAAACGGGTGGCCCGCGAGCAGGTCTTTATGCGCCCCGAAGTCGAGGCTCTCGAACTGGAAGGGTATGCGGCGCTGCGCGGGGTGCTGACCAGTTATGCCTGTCTATTGGCACTGCCAGCGCCACAGTTTGCCCGCCTGCTGGCCGGGGAGGGGAGTCAGGCGCTGTTCTTTGCGCGCCGCCTCTATCACCGCCTCTCGGCCCGCCATCTCAAGGCCTATCGATTGGCGATCGCCACCCCGGATCCGCGCTTTGCCTGCCAGAACGAGCAGGAGTGGTATTACCGGGTGCGGTTGCTGCTCGATTATGTCAGCGGCATGACGGATACCTATGTACTGGAAGAGTACCGGCTACTCTCGGGGATCTGATGCCCCAAGCTCCCTGTCGGGCAGCATAAAATGCCGTAAAAACGTTTAAAAAGGAGTCGCAAGAGGCTTGTTTTAAATTCGGATATTTTTTAGACTTCTGCAACCTGTTCAACTTTTATCCGGTAAGGAGACGAAAATGCAACATCTGATGCTCAATATTGCATTCTCTCGCGGCACTGCGTGCGGCGTGAAATCTCGTGCTCTTTTACCGCGTGGCGTAAACAGGTAACCCCTGTCTTTTTATCACCCGCGGTTCGTCCCGCAGGGTGATATCCACTTTCTCCGGGAGAACCGCATGTTCAACTGGAGAATGTCATGTCTATCGAACTGGTTTTACTGCGCAGTGTTGAATCCCTGGTCCAGAGAAGGATTGCCCGGGTCGAGCGTCGTCTCGTGCAGGTCAATCTGTCACCCGCCCTGCTCAGGGATATCGGGCTGGAAGGATATCAGGGGCAAATCGCCCTCGTTCGCGAGCGGGAGTATCAAACCGGCTTCCGCCTCGGGAATCGAATAACCTGATCGCGAGGGGGAGAATAAGATCCCCCTCGCTAGTGAAATGGCAGGCCGCATGCCTGCCATTTTTCCATCTTATGGTTGATTCCAGGTTCACATGTTGGTGACTCAGTATTATCCTCTCCGCCCTCTTTGTAACAGCTGCGATTGTTTTCTCGCCTTGCGTCGTCAGGATCTGCAAGATTAGAGGTGGCAGCCCTATCTGTTTTACTCATCAGGACAAGACTTTATGCCACTCCTTCGTCAGCTTTTTCTTCCCATTTTGCTGTTGTTTTCAGGTATGTTGGCTGTTGCGGCTCCCCAACCGCAAGATGAGAGCACAAGTAACGAAATTTCTGCACAAAAGGAGCTGCTGGTCGGGGTTCCCCGTGGTGGTTATCCCCCTTTTATCTATCAACTCCCCAACCAGCGTTATGCCGGTCCGCTCAAGGAGCTGGCCTCGCGCATTGCAGCCGAAATGGGCGTGTCATTGCGTTATATCCCCTACAACTCCTACGTGGATGCCCAGATTGCTCTCCAAGGCGGCCAGATTGATGCATTAATCGGGGTCGAACGTAATGCTCTTGAATTGAAGGGGATAAACCCTATTGGCAGTATCGGTTCTTATGCTCGCTCCATTTTAATGCATACCCCGGATCAGCAATTGACCCTGGAGCAGGCGCGCAAGTTACGCTGGGTCTGTATTCGTGGTTTTGGCAGTTGTAATGAATTGGCTCGTTTGGGGATCTCTGATGTAACTGAGCTGGAGAGCCGCACTGAGGCGACCTATATGGTCAAGCTGGGCGCTGTCGATGCATATCTTGAGTTGGGTCCAATTGTTACCCTCAAGATGGAGAGAATGCCAGCGTCAATGGGGGTTGTCGCTCCTGGGTGGCTTTCTGGCAGCACGCTGACGATGGCGACCAGCTCCCGCCAGCCAGAACTGAGCGAAAAGCTTTGGCAGGCATATCAACGGATACCCGTTGCAGACTCACGACTACGGTTGCATCAGGAAGATGAGCGCGCCAACGCTGGTCTGTTGCTGGAACCTGATGAGGCTAGTTGGCTGAAGCAGAGAAACAAGGTGATCAAGTTCGCCGTTGCCCCCGGATTTGCCGGCATCAGTGAAATCGATGACGAAGGTGAATTGCATGGCTATACGGCAGACCTGATGAAGTTATTGAGTTTGCGCTCCGGGATCCGCTTTGAGCTGGCGTCGACAAATACCTGGCAGGAGTCACTAAAACTGCTGAAAGAGCACAAAGTGGACCTTATTCCCTTGATGACACCGCTCAAGGATCGTCAGTCCTTTGCCTCTTTTACCTCCTCCTATCTGAAGTTCGACAGCTATGTCGTAGCCAGACACGGTGCTCGCCCGCTGAAGTCGCTGGTCGAGCTGAAAGGGCGTCTGATTGGTGGTGTGACGGGTTCTTACGAAGCCTCTCTCATTCACGCGCTGGGCGCCAATATTATCGAAGTGGGCAAGGATGCCGATTTACTGACCTTGCTTGACACTGGGCGAGCTGAATATGTGCTGTTGACCATGACCAATCTGGGACAGCAGGCAATGAAGGGTTTCAATGAGAAGTATCGGGTGGTGCTGAGTTCTCCCGAATTTTCCGTACCTATCAGTATGGCTGTCGACAATGCTCAGCCCGAGTTGCTCCGCATCATGGACAAGTTGCTGCTGACCATCACGGATGAGGAGTGGCAACTGCTGGAACGACGCTGGCTCAATGTGTCGGTCAATATCGAGTCTGATTACACCCTGATTTACAAATGGTTGGCCATAGGGGGGGGCGCCTTGCTCGTCAGCGGTTTGCTGGTGATGTTCTGGGCTCGCAGTTTGCGTCGTCAGATTGCGCAGCGGAGAATCGCAGAGGACAAGCTGAACGAACAGTTGCTGTTTGTGCAGACCTTGCTCAACTCACTGCCAACCATGGTGGCGCTACGTGATAGCGAGCAGCGGATCACCTTGTGCAATCAGGCCTACCGCGATGCTTTCCTCGGTGCTGGCAGTAGCAGTGAGGAGCTGCAAAACATGCCAGAGACACTCAGAAACAGTGTGTTGGAAGAAGAGCGTTTGGTGTGGCAGACAGGACAGGATCTGGAGGGGGCAGGGAGCAACCTGCGAGCAGATGGCACGCCCTGCCATGTTATCTATGCCAAACGTCCCTATAGAGATCCGGATGGCAATATGCTGGGGGTGTTGACAGTACTGACCGATGTCAGCCGGATCAAAGAGGCGGAGGAGCGCGCCCGTCAGGCTGAAAATCGCCTTACCCAGATTACCGACAGCATGCCTGGGGTGGTCTATCAGTATTTGTGGCAAGGACCCGGCAAGGGGCGGTTTTTGTATGCTTCTCAGGGGGCCAGCGAGATCCTCGGGGCTTCCCGGCAGGATCTGTTCAATGCGGAATCGGGTGGTGAGGTGTTCGGTTTTACCGAAGAGGCGCTGCAGGATTTTGTCAGCAAGGTGGCCAATCATGCCGAGACCCTGGCGCCCCTCGATCTGGAGGTCAAGGTGGAGCGGCCTGATGGAGATCGTTATCTGCAAGTGCGTGGCAACTTTGTCAGACAGGAGCAGCAGGCACTGATCCTCAATGGAGTCATTCAGGATATTACGGCCCTCAAGCAACAGGAATACGAGCTGCGCGAAGCTCGCGCCTATGCCGAGCAGGCGATGCAGGCTCGCAGCCGCTTTTTGGCAACGATGAGCCATGAGCTGCGCACTCCCATTTCAGGCATGCATGGCATGCTCGAATTGCTGCAAATGAGCGAGCTCAACGACGACCAGCGTTTTATGGTGCGCAATGTGGTCACCTCGACCAATAACCTGCTCTATCTGGTCAATGACATCCTCGATTTTTCCAAGATAGAAGCGGGTCAGTTGCAGTTGAATTACCAGAGCAGCCGCTTGCAAACGGTGATCTGCGATGCCATTCGTGGCCACGCGGCACTGGCTCATAACAAGGGGCTCCACGTGGTGCTGGAGTGGGGGCATCATGTGCCGGATTGGGCCGACATCGATGGGGTGCGTATTGGTCAGGTCATCTCCAACCTGCTCAACAATGCGGTGAAGTTTACCGAACAAGGGGGTATTACTATCCGGGTCAGCTATCTGAGTGAGCAACTGACCATCAGTGTCAGTGACACCGGTATCGGGATCGCCGAAGAGAAGCAGGCGCTGCTGTTCACGCCTTTTGAGCAGGTGGAGTCAGATATCAACCGTCGTTTTGGTGGCACCGGACTGGGGTTGGCAATCTGTGAGCAGCTGGTATGCAAAATGGGGGGGGCACTGACACTGACCAGCAAGGCAGGAGAGGGCTCCTGCTTCCGCTTCACCGTGCCGCTAACCAATCCGCAGTGGGATCCCCCTGCTCTGGCAGACACAGAATGGTGGTTTTTCAGCGATGACACCAACCTCGAAGCGGCCATGGTGCGGCAGGGGGCCAAGCTCAGGTACTTGGGGGCCAATGAGCTCAGTCGCTCACTGGAAGGGTTGCTGTTGGCCGATCAACGGTGGCTTGAGCAAGCGCTTGGGGGGGAATGGCAAAGCTGGCTGCAACACTCTGCGCTGAAGGGGATCATAGCGTCACCCGATGAGGCGTTACGGGGGCGGATTGGTGAACAGAAATGGTGGCGTCTGGGTCTATCTCCTCTCTATCCGGATCTTCTGCTGGAGAGCTGCCACGAATTGCTACAGGAGCGGGTCACACCAATCCTCCCTGCGCTTGCAGAGAAGCTGGGTGGCAAAGTATTGGTGGCCGATGATCATCCGGTCAATCGTGCCTTGTTGGCACGGCAGTTGGCCATTCTTGGTATCGAGGCTCAGGTCGTGGAAGATGGCGAGAAGGCTCTGCGGGCTTGGCAGGGACAGCAATTCTCTCTGCTGCTGACTGATTGCCATATGCCAGTGATGGATGGTTATGCCCTGACCAAGGCGCTGCGGGCTGCGGGAGTGACGGCCCCCATCATAGGGGTAACGGCAGATACGTCGGAAGAGGCGAGTGCTCGTATGGTAGAGGCTGGCATGAGTGACATGTTACTGAAGCCCTACCCGCTGGATATCTTGCGCCAGATGCTGGCCCATTGGCTGGCAGAGAAGACGCCAACCAGAAGCGCGGTTGCGCCCGTTGTTGGGGCTACAGGCATGCAGGCTGAGCGCTGGTTGGCGCTGTTTGGTGACGAGCTGACCGCGCGAGCCATGGCGGTGGAGTATCTCGATTCCAACCGGCAGGATGGCGAGGCCATGATGGCAGCGCTTATTTGTCATGATGCCAGCGCTTTGGTAGAGACAGCCCACCGGATCAAGGGGGCTGCCCGAATGGTCGGGTTGGAGGAGCTTGCCAGCCAGGCTGCCATGCTGGAATCGGCAGCGCGATTGAAGCGGCTCGACGAGCTCGACGATCTGGTCAGCACAGTGCAGAGGTTGATGACGGCGATTGCCCACGACATTGGATTATGGCTCGATGAAAAAAGCACAACATGAGTTGGTCATCATGGTCGTGGAAGACCATGGATTTCAGCGCAAGGCGCTGCTGCACCAGATCCGCAGCCTGGGTTACCAGAATCTGCTGGAAGCGGTTGATGGTATCGAGGCGTTGGCGCTTAGCCAGCAACACAACGTCGATATCCTGTTTTGTGATCTGCGAATGCCCGGAATGGATGGTATGGCGCTGTTGCGCCGCCTGTCGCTGGGTGGTTTTCAGGGCGGCATTATCCTCTCCAGCGCGCTTGAGGGGGATGTGGTCGAAGCCGTATTGCGTATGAGTAACGCTTATGGCTTGCAGGTGCTCGGTCGCATAGAGAAACCCTCAACGCCGCAGCAGCTCCAGCGGCTTATCCAGGCTTGGTCACCCCGGCAGGAACCAGTCAGGGAGGAAGAGGGGCAAAGAATAGGACTCGATGAGTTGCGTCGGGCGATCGAACAAGATCAATTATTGCCCTGGTATCAGCCCAAGGTGAGTTTTGCATCCGGCGCATGGGTCGGGATGGAGGCGTTGGCCCGCTGGCAACACCCCGAGTTTGGCCTGATCCCGCCCGGGCGTTTTATTTCACTGGCGGAGAGCAACGGACTTATCGATCCGTTGACCGAGGTGATCATCAGCAAATCTCTGAGTGATGGCCATTTATGGGAGGAAACCGGGTTGTCACTCAATCTGTCGATGAACCTCTCCACCACCTCACTCATTGAAGGGGATCTTTGCAACTTATTGATTGATCAGTGCAAGCGCTGGAGTATCAATCCTGAGCTCATCACCCTCGAGGTGACCGAGAGCGCATTCGTGCAGGATCTGGGCAAGTCTCTGGAGGTGCTGACCCGGCTGCGTATGCACGGTTTTGGCCTCTCCATCGATGATTTTGGTACCGGCTACTCCTCGATGCAGCAGCTGGCACTGTTGCCGTTCACCGAACTCAAGCTGGATCGCTCTTTCGTCGATCGCTGCCATGCCGATCCGTCACGTTTGGCTATCATCGAGTCCAGTATCGAGTTGGCCCGCAAGCTGGGGCTGAAGTCGGTGGCGGAAGGGGTAGAGGATGAGGCGACCTGGCGAGTGCTGGCCCAACTCGGTTGCGACCTCTGTCAGGGATTTTTCTCTGCCCGCCCGATGCCGCGCAGTGAATTGGCTAATTGGCACCGGACTTGGCAAGATAGATTGCCTACACTGATATCTATCTGATTCTGTTGGCTGGATCCCTCCGTTTGAACAAGGATGTTCATGAAAATCTCAAGCAAGTTGCTGCTCAGCTTCGGTTTTATCAACCTGCTGATCCTGCTCTCCTCCACGCTGGTCTATTACCGGCTGACCCAGATCAATCAGGCCCAACACACCCTGCTGGAGCAGGCGCTGCCCGCTTTGCAGCGGGATGAGGCGAGCCAGAAGGCGCTGGTTGCCACCGTTTCTGCCTTGCGTGGCTATCTGATCCTCGGCAAGGATCCGGCTCAGGCTTCCCGCCTCAAGCAGGAGTGGGAGTCGGCCTGGCAGGCCATCGCCCATCAGGCCTTCAGTCCGGCGCTCGCCAAGTCTCTCGAGACCTTCAAAAGCCATCAGGAGAAGGTGTGGACCATCGCCCAGAGTGAAGAGAATCTGCCCGCTCACACCCTGATGCTGCAGGAGGCGGGTCCGCTGGCGGAGGCGGCGCTCGATCAGTTGCAATCCTTTGCCAATGAAGAAGTTGGCACTCCGCAGGATCAACTCTCCGGCGATCGCCGCATGCTGCTCAAACAGGTGGGGGATGCCTACAACAGCCTCGCCAACTCTCTCTCAGCCCTGCGGGATTTTCTCATCTCAGGCGACCCCGAATACCGCAGCAAGTATCAGGATTACTACCAGTTTCATCAGCAGCGTGTGGCTGAGGTTAAACAGCAAGCCGCGCTCTTTACCGACACCCAGCAGAGCCTCTGGCAGCTGTTTGAAGAGATGGCTACCCCCTTCTCCGAGCTGGTGGGGCAGGTGATCGAGAAGCGCCAGGCGCCGGATTGGGATCAGGCAAACTACCTGATGGCCACCGACATCGAGCCGATGCAGTCCAGCCTCAGCGAGCAGCTGGTCCAGCAGGTGGGGAAAACCCGTGCCGAGGTGGATCAGATTTCGGCGCAGATGACCGGAGCCGGGAGGGCTATCAACCAGACACTGCTGTTGGCTACCGGCAGCGCCATCGTGCTTGGCATGGTGGTCGCCTGGTTCTTTAGTCGCCGTCTGACCCGTGACATTGCCTGTCTGGTGACCCGGGCGGGGCAGGTTGCGGATGGCCGGCTGGCGGCTGAGCCCTTGCCAATCACAGGGCAGGATGAGTTGGGAGAGTTGACCGGTTCCATCAACCGGATGTCTGCCCAGTTACATCATCTGGTCGGGGAGTTGCAGGGCGCAGTGGGGCAGGTCGAGGTGGCCTGTCTCGATGTGGGCAGCACTACCAGAGCCATAGTGGCGGATCTGACGGAGCAGGATCAGCGGGTCGATGCGGTGGCGGCGGCTATCGATCAGATGTCAGTGAGTGCTCGTGATGTGGCTGGCAACATTGCCGGTGTGGCGGATGGAGCCCATCAGGTGCGGCAGCAGACCCGTCAGGGAGAGGCCGCGCTGGCACGAATGAGCGATACCATGCAGCAGATTGCCACCATGATTGGGCAGGCCAACGAGGCCATGGGGCTGTTGGAGCATCAGAGTGAACAGGTGGGGCAGATCACCGAGGTGATCGCCACCATTGCGGAGCAGACCAACCTGCTGGCCCTCAATGCGGCGATCGAGGCGGCACGGGCAGGTGAGCAGGGGCGCGGTTTTGCGGTGGTGGCCGATGAGGTACGCCAGCTGGCGACCCGCACCCATCAATCAACCGCCGAGATCAGCCAGACTATTGCGGCCATCTCCCAGCAGACTCGCCAGACGGTAAGTACCGTCAGCAGCGGTACCCGGTTGGTAGAGCAAGGGCGGGATGCTGTTGGATTGGTGACCGATACCCTGAGTGCCATGAACCAGCTGGTTCAGTCGCTGTCGGGCCAGCTGGAGGCCATTTCGGTGGCCACCGAGCAGCAGTCGAGGGTGGCCGCCGAGGTATCCGGGACGGTCGACGACATTGCCGCGCTCAGTCGGCAATCCTGTCAGCGTAGTCAGCAGGGGGAGGAGATCGTAGCCAGACTGGCTGGTGATACCGGCAAGCTGAAGGCGGTCATCACCCGCTTTGATCTTGATACGTGAGATGGCGGGATCATCCCGCCATTGCTACTGTCATGCACCGATTCGTCTGGCCCGTGGGTTTAATCCAGACGTCTGAAGGTGTGGTTGTCGAAGCTGCTGGTGGTCTCCCGGTTGAGCAGGCTGACCAGCAAAATCGCCCGTTTCTCTCCATCCGGCTCCATATAGATGGCTTCGAATCCAGCCAACGGCCCCTCTTCAATCAGCACCTTGTCGCCCGAGCAGGGCAGGCTGGCGTAGCTGGCTCTCGCCTCGTCGCTATCATCGCGGCTCATCAGCTGATAGACCAGCTTACTGCTGATGGGGGTCCATTCACTGCCAAAGTGGATGATCCGGCTGATGCCGCGGGTCGATTTCAGGGTGACCGGTGTTACCTCTTCCAAATCGACAAAGATAAACAGATAGTTGGGGAACATGGGTTCCCGTACCGGAACTCGCTTGCCCCGGCGCAGCTTCTCGATCTCCACCATGGGGTAATAGGATTCGATACCCTGGGCATCGAGGTGGGCGCGGGCGCGGGCCTCTTCTTTTGGCTTGCAGTAGGCCAGATACCATTTTTTCATGTTATGAGTATGTTCGTGTTGCCGTGCTCGTGGATATGATAGCGGCGCCAATAAAAAAGGCCACGCATTGCGTGGCCTTTTTTGCCGAGTGAGCAATTACCAACCTTTTACCAGGCCGCCTTTGAACAGCTCGAGACCTTTCTTGTAGACATCATCGGTCTGGAAAGCTTGTACGAACTGTTTGACCTTCTCGTCATCCTTGTTGTTGTCGCGGGCGACGATCAGGTTGACGTAGGGGGACTCTTTGTCTTCAACAAACAGGCCGTTTTCAGTCGGGGTCAGACCAATCTGACCGGCAAAGGTGTTGTTGATGATGGCCAAGTCCACGTCTTCCAGCGAGCGCGGCAGTTGGGCTGCTTCCAGTTCCACAATCTTGAAGTTGCGCGGGTTGCTGGCGATATCCAGCACGGTCGCTTCCAGACCGGCACCATCTTTCAGGGTGATCAGACCCTGTTTTGCCAGCAGGATCAGGGAGCGGCCCAGGTTGGTCGGATCGTTCGGTACCGCGATCTGGGCGCCATCTTGCAGCTCGCTCAGCGCCTTGATCTTCTTGGAGTAACCGGCAATCGGGTAGACGAAGGTGTTGCCAACCGGCACTAGCTTGAAGCCGCGATCACGCACCTGCGCATCCAGATAGGGTTTGTGCTGGAAGGCGTTGACGTCGATGCTGCCATCGTTCAGCGCTACGTTCGGGGTGACATAGTCGGAGAAGTTGACCACCTCGACTGTCAGACCGTATTTCTCTTTGGCGACCTTGGCAGCCACTTCAACCAGCTCGGTCTCGGGGCCGGCAATAGCGCCCACTTTCAGAACCTTGCTCTCTTCTTTTTGACCGCAACCGGCCAGAACCAGACCAGCCAGCAGGGCAGCCGCAACGGATTTGATGCCAAATTTCATAAAACCTCCTGTCAGAAATCGACGATTAACGATGATCACATTTGTTGACCAGGCGCTCACCCGCGCTCTGGATAAGTTGAACCAGTACTACCAGGATAACCACGGTCACCAGCATGACGGTCGGGTCAAAGCGTTGATAACCATAACGAATACCCACATCCCCCAGACCACCGCCACCGATAGCCCCGGCCATGGCCGAGTAGTTCACCAGCGTGACGAGGGTAATGGTGACACTGTTGAGGATGCCGGGCAGGGCCTCGGGCAGCAGCACCTTGGTGATGATTTGCAACGGCTTGGCGCCCATCGCCTTGGCCGCTTCCAGCAGGCCGTCCGGCACTTCCATCAGGGCCCCTTCCACCAGACGGGCGATGAAAGGGATGCAACCGACGGTCAGCGGCACTATGGCGGCGATGGTGCCGATACTGGTGCCGACAATCAGCCGGGTCAGCGGAATAATCGCGACCAGCAGGATGATAAAGGGCACCGAGCGACCCACGTTGACCACCATGCCCAGAGTACGGTTGAGCAAGGGGTTGGCCAGGATCTGGCCCGCCTTGGTCACATGCAGTGCCACGCCGAGCGGCAGACCCAGCAGGCAGCCAAACAGGGCGGAGGCAAACACCATGATCAGGGTGTCGCCCAGGGCCGTGATGAGCAGATTAATCATGGCTTCGGACATAACCCATTACCTCCAGCTGAATGTGGTTGTCGATAAGGAACTGCTGGGTCGCCTCGCACTGGGCTTCATCCCCGAACAGCTCGGCCAGCAGGAAACCGAATTTGACGCCACCGGCGTACTCGATGTCCGCGCTCAGAATGCTGATGTCGATATTGAAACGGCGGCTCGCCTCGGAGATCAGCGGCGTATCGACCGTGCTGCCGGTAAAGCCAAGCTTCACCAGCGGGTAGCTGCCTGGCACCCGCTCGCTGCTCATCCGATCCTGATACTCCTGCGGTACCTCCAGATGGATGGTGGAGTGGATGAAGTCACGGGCCAGCTGGGTCTTGGCATTACTGAAGAACCAGGCCACTTCGCCCTGTTCGATCAGACGGCCGTCGCTGATGATGGCCACTTCGTCACAGATCCCCTTCACCACGTCCATCTCGTGGGTGATGAGCAGGATGGTGAGCCCCAGCTTGACGTTGATCTCCTTGAGCAGGGTCAGGATCGAGCGGGTGGTCTGCGGGTCGAGAGCAGAGGTGGCCTCGTCACAGAGCAGTACCTTGGGGGCCGGTGCCAGTGCGCGGGCAATAGCGACGCGCTGTTTCTGACCGCCGGAAAGCTCGGACGGATAGGCCTGGGCACGGGCTTCCAGCCCGACCAGCGCCAACAGCTCGGCAACCCGTTGCTGGATCTTCTCTTTGCTCCAGCCTGCCAGCTCCAGCGGAAAGGCGATGTTGGCAAACACGGTGCGGGAGGCAAGCAGGTTGAAGTGCTGGAAAATCATCCCGATCTGGCGGCGAGCCTGGGTCAGATCCCGTTCGCTCAGAGCGACCAGATCCTGGCCATCAACGATGACTTGACCCTCTGTCGGGCGCTCCAGCAGGTTGACACAACGAATGAGGGTACTCTTGCCGGCACCGGAGGCACCGATCACCCCGAAAATTTTGCCTTGGGGTACATGCAGACTCACATCACGCAGGGCGTGCACGGCGTCACTGCCTGTACCGTAGACTTTGTTGAGACCGATCAACTTAATCATGGATTCTTCCGTGCTAACAGCCTTAAAGCACAGGGCGCTACAGGCGGGGAAATTGGGCAGAGGTTCCACTGGGTTACTCTGTCATCATGGAGGATGATGCTAAGATGTCTGGATGGCCATGTCAACGCATGTTTTTACGTCTAGACGTCTAAAAAAGTGATAAGGATTTCTGTCAGGCGGATAACGATCAGGATGATATTGTTGCTCTTCCAGATCCTGTTTCGTCCCTGCGGCATATAACCGAATTAAAGATGGTTTATATCGGGTAAATGCTGGTTTTATTAGTGTGTCAGCCCGTTTCTGTCCACATTGGCTATCGAGCCTGATGCTCCTCCATCGTTACACAAATTGCTGCACAAATCGTTCCCTATTCGTGACCGGATCACCTGATCGCCACTTTGTCGGTGTCAACCTTGATGCAGCGCAAGGGGTGCTCGGATAGGGATTGGGTCGGTGGCGCCGGTTTTTTATACTGATGTTGTCGACAAGCATGGAGGGCAGTGCGATGAGATTCCAACAGATCAAAGAGTTGCTGCACTATCTTGAACAGGTTCATCACCAGCTCGGACTCTGTTACGGGCGTTTGACCAGTCAGGTGGACAGCGAACGCAGCCGGATGTTGCTGGTCTATCTGCAAGGGCGTGAGGATGCGGCCAGTGCCCATCTGCACGAATATGCTGCTCAGCTGGGAGAGGCGGTCAGGGAGACCTGGCTGAACCAGAGTTTCAGCGAGGATATGCTGCCTGCCATTACCCGCTTCGAGCTGCCGGCATCAGTCCAGACTCAGGATATCGTCACTCAGGTATGCCGCTGGGAAGAGCAGCTGGTGGGCGAGCTGAGCCATCTGGCCCGGGAGTGCCCGACACCGGCCACCACCGCTTTGCTCGAGAATCTGGCCGGGCTGGAGCAGACCCGCTTGACTCGACTGGTGCACGGGGTGCACCGACTCGACGACATGTAACGGGTGATAAGCACCAAACACGCAAGATGACCGCAAAACAAAAGGGCCCGGCAGCAGTGCCGGGCCCTTTCCATTGGTATCTGCTGATCTGCAGTGAACGTCGGTCAGCCCTGCTGCTCGGCCGCGTAGAGGGCGGCCCCGATAATGCCCGCCTGATTGAGGCTGGCCGCCGGAATAAGCGGCGCCCGGGTCTCGATGCGATCGACAAATTTATCCAGCTTGGCTGCGCTGCCGCCCCCCAGAATGAAGAGGTCGGGGGAGAAGAGAAACTCGAGGCGCGCCAGATACTTGTTGAAGCGCTTGCCCCAGCGGTTCCAGGATAGATCCTCCCGTTTGCGCGCCGCATCGGAGCAGTAGTGCTCGGCGACCATTCCTTCCAGCATCAGATGGCCCAGCTCGGTGTTGGGCAGCAGATGGCCGTTGACGAAGATAGCGGTGCCGATACCGGTGCCGACCGTGATGAGGATGATGACCCCCTTGCGATCCTTGCCGGCGCCAAAGCGCATCTCGGCCAGACCGGCGGCATCGGCATCATTCAGCACATAGCAGGGCTTGCCGGTGACATCGGCAAACAGATGCTCGGCATCGGTTTCGATCCAGCTCTTGTCGATATTGGCGGCACTCTTGGCAACCCCGTTGTGGATGGTGGCGGGAAAGCCGCAGCCCACCGGCCCTTTCCAGTCGAAGTGTTCGACCAGCGCCTTGAGGGTATGGGCGATGGCGGCCGGGGTGGCCGGTTGCGGTGTGGCAATGCGATGGCGCTCGCCAATCAATTCGCCGGTTTTGGTATCGACCAGACAGCCCTTGATCCCTGAGCCTCCAATATCCACTCCCAACATATGCATCTGTGTTGTCCTTGTTGTGTGCCGACCAGTTTGCAGTGACCACGCTGTTATGGGCACTGCAGGTCGGCAGAGCATGAAAAAAGTGCTGCAATCCGGCAAGGGGCAGATCACTTATGCGTGATCCGACAGACCTTTTTCGATGCAGCGGATCAGCAAACGGGTCTTCTTGTTCTCTTCATCCTGACGCCGGGCAAGGGTGGCCAGCGCCCATTCGATATGTTCGGCCACCATGGGGTCGGCGGTGGTCAGCCCCAGTTGCAGGGCCGCGATCACCTCGGGGGTTGCCGGGCCATTGCCAAGGGCGACTGCCAGATTGCGGCGCCAGCGCTGGTAACCGATGCGGCGGATCGGGCTCCCTTCGGTCTGCTTGAGAAAATCGCTCTCGCTCCAGCACCACAGCGCCAGCAGGGGCGGGCGGTGCAGACTGGGGCGCGGGCTGAAGTCGGGTTCCGGGCTGGCATCGGCGTAGCGATTCCAGGGGCAGATAAGCTGGCAGTCGTCGCAGCCGTAGATGCGGTTGCCCATCAAGGGCCTGAACTCTTCCGGAATAGGGCCGTCATTCTCGATGGTGAGATAGGAGATGCAGCGGCGGCCATCTACCACATAGGGGGCGACAATGGCGCCGGTCGGGCAGATGTTGATGCAGGCGACGCACTTGCCGCACAGCTCCTTCTCCACTGGCTGGTCGAGCGGCAGCGGTAGGTTGAGCAACAGCTCACCGAGAAAGAAGAAGGAGCCGGCCGATTCGTTGAGCAGCAGTGAGTGTTTGCCAACCCAGCCGAGGCCCGCCTTGGCTGCCAGCGGCCGCTCGAGGATGGGGGCGGAGTCGACGAAGGGGCGCCACTCACCCAAGGTATCTTCGGTGCCTTGAAACAGCTCGGCGCAGCGCGCTTCGATGCGATCACCCAGCTGTTTGAGCCGGTTGCGCAGCACCTTGTGATAGTCGCGACCGAGAGCATAGCGGCTGATATAGCCGAGGGTCGGATCGCGCAGGGTGGCGGCAAAACCCGCCTCGAACGGCAGGTAGTTCATCCGCACCGACAACACCCGCACCGTGCCCGGCAGCAGCTCGTGGGGGCGCGCGCGCATCATGCCGTGGCGCGCCATGTAATCCATGCTGCTGTGATGGCCCGCATCCAGCCAGGCCTGCAATCTCGGCTCTTCGATACGCAGATCGGTGTCGGTGATGCCCGCCTGGTCAAAACCTAGCTCCCGTGCCCAGAGCTTGATATCGTGGGCCAGCTGGTGGAAGTCAGGTGCGCTCATGCGGCTTGGCCTGGCTGGCGTTTGCTGGCGTGGGTCGATTGATAAGAGGCGGGAGCCGTCATGGTAGAGATCATCAGGGGCGCGTTGGGCACAAAAGAGGAGGGCAGTTTACCACAGGGGCTGTGGCAGACTGAACAGATCCGCGCACTGGAGCGCAACTGGGCCGCGCGTGAGGGGCAACCTCTCTATGCCCTGATGGAGCGAGCCGGTGCCGCGCTGCGCACCTATGCCACCCTGCATTGGCCCGACAGTCGCTGCTGGTGGATTTTCGTCGGCCCCGGTAATAACGGCGGTGATGGCTATGTGCTGGCCCGCCTTGCCCGCCAGATTAGCATCGAGGTGGTGGTGATTGCCGCCAGGGCACCCGACCAGCTGAAGGGGGATGCCAGACGGGCCGCCGATGAGTGGCTGGCGGCCGGTGGCCGGGTCTGGCTGGCCGAGCAGTTTGATAAGGACCAGCACTCCGCCCCGGATCTGGTGGTCGATGCCCTGCTTGGCACCGGCGTCAACACGTCCCTCTCGCCACTACTGACAAAGATCGTCGCAACAATCAATGGCTTGGCTGTGCCCGTGCTGGCGGTGGATCTCCCCTCCGGCCTCAACGGCGATACCGGCCGTGCCATGGGGGCCGTGGTGCAGGCCACTCGCACCCTCACCTTTATCGGTATCAAGCAGGGGATGCTCACCGGCGATGGGGTGGATTGCGTCGGCCAGCTCGACTGTGATCCCCTTGGCGTCACGCCTGATGACACTATGCTGCCCGCCGCCTGGCGTATCGATTATCCGCAGCTGAGCACGCAACTGACCCCGCGCCAGCGCGCTTCCCACAAGGGCTCTTATGGCAAGGTGCTGCTGGTGGGGGGCAATCGCGGCATGCAGGGGGCCATCGTGCTGGCGGCCCGCGCCTGCCTGCGGGCGGGGGCCGGGCTGGTGCGGGTGTGTCAGCATCCGGCTCATCCACCGGTCAGCCTCTATCAACCCGAACTGATGAGTCTCACTACCGCTGATGACGAGGGGTGGGCGTCGGTGCGGGTCATTGGCCCCGGCCTCGGTCAGGATGAGTGGGGAAGAGCACAAATCGCCCGTTATCTCACCGAACGGCAGCCACTGGTTTTGGACGCCGATGGATTGAATTGGCTGGCGCAATCTCCCCGCCATCAGGATAATTGGGTGCTCACGCCCCATCCCGGCGAAGCGGCGCGCCTGCTGGGATGCACCATTGCCGAGATTGAAACCGACCGGTTTGCCGCCGTGCAGGCGCTGCAGCGGCGCTATGGCGGTGTGGTGTTGTTAAAAGGGGCGGGAACACTTATTTATGACGGCGAGCGGGTCGCTCTCTGTTGTGAAGGCAATCCCGGCATGGCAAGTGGCGGGATGGGCGATCTGTTATCTGGTATAATCGCCGCCCTTTTGGCCCAGGGCTGGTCTGCCACCATGGCAAGCTGGCTGGGCGCCGTGATCCACGGCGAGGCTGCAGATCAGGCCGCCGCTGACGGCGAGCGGGGCATGCTGGCGTCAGATCTGCTGCCACTGATCCGCAAACTGGTTAATCCCGACACCATTACAAGTTAAAAAGAAGAACATGGCAAAACAGTTGATGATGACACTGCCGGACGAGGCAGCAACCGTGGCACTGGGTGGCCGTCTGGCACAAGCCTGCCAGCGGGCGACCACAGTGTTTTTGCATGGCACGCTTGGCGCCGGTAAAACCACCCTGACCCGCGGCTGGGTGCAGGGCCTTGGCCATCAGGGCAAGGTAAAAAGCCCGACTTACACTCTGGTCGAACCCTATGAGCTCGATGGCTGGCAGGTCTACCATTTTGATCTCTATCGCCTGGCTGATCCGGAAGAGCTGGAATTCATGGGCATTCGGGACTATTTTGCCGCCAACACTCTCTGTCTGGTGGAGTGGTCCGAGAAGGGCGAGGGCTGGTTACCGGCTCCCGACCTGGAAATTACCCTCACCTATGTAGGCGAGCAGCGCGAGGTTCTGATAGAGGCTCGCACTGCTATTGGCGAAGCCATTCTGGAACGGTTGTCATCTACGTGCGCTTGATCCTTGTTATTGCTCTCTCTTTGATGGCGTTACCCTCCTGGGCGAATCAGCTCAAGAGCGTACGAATCTGGCCATCACCGGATAACACCCGGGTGGTGCTCGATATGAGCAGCGCCCCCAATTACAACTACTTCACCCTCACCGGCCCGGATCGGCTGGTGATCGATCTGAAAGGGGCGAGCAACGCCGCCAATCTGGCCCGGATCGAGAACAACAGCGAACTGGTGCGCAAGATCCGCCAGAGTACACCGCTGGAGAAGGGCGGTTTGCGGCTGGTGATGGATCTCAGCTCCGCCATCAAGCCAGTGGTCTTTCCGCTGGCGCCAGCCGGGCCCTATGGCCACCGTCTGGTCATCGACCTTCCTTATGAAGAGAAGCGCTCGGCGGCTGCGGTGCAATCCACGCCTGTCGGTGGCAAGGGCAAGGGGGTGGTGATTGCCATCGACCCGGGCCACGGCGGGGAAGACCCGGGCTCCATTGGCCCGCGTCGTACCTACGAGAAGCGGGTCACGCTGGCGGTCTCCCAGAAGCTGGCTGCACTGATCGACCGCGAGCCGGGGATGCGCGCCGTGATGACCCGTCGTGGCGACTACTTCGTCGACCTCAACAAGCGCTCCGAGATTGCCCGCAAGGCGAAGGCGGATCTGCTGGTCTCTATCCATGCAGACAGTTTTCATAACTCGACCCCGCGCGGTGCCTCGGTCTGGGTCTTGTCGACCAACCGTGCCAACCGCGAGATGGGTAGCTGGCTGGAGAAGCAGGAGAAGCAGGGCGAACTGCTGGGCGGTGTCGGCAAGGTGTTGGCGGAATCTGATCCCAACCCCTATCTGGCGCAGACCTTCCTCGACCTCTCCATGGACAAGTCCCGTGCCGAAGGGTATGACGTCAGCCGCCAGATCCTGCGCTCCATGGGCAAGGTCGCCCGACTGCACAAGAAGGCGCCGGAACACGCCAGTCTGGCGGTGCTGAAGGCGCCGGATATTCCATCCGTGCTGGTCGAAACCGGCTTTATCTCCAACCATGCGGAAGAGAAGCTGCTGGCCACCGCCAGCTATCAGGACCAGCTGGCCCGTGCCATCTTCGAGGGGATCCGCAACTACTACCGCGCCCACCCGACCAAGGGGGCCATGCTGACCGGCAAGGGGCTGGTGAGCCAACCTGTCGCGACCACTCGCCCTGCACCGGTAGCCCGGCAGCCGGTGAGCCAGCCCAGGCAGGCACAGTCGCAGCCGGTAGTGACCAACAAGATGCCCGCCACCGCCCGCGACGGCGGTGCTGGGAGCGGCTCTGGCGTCGGGGTGATCAAGCCTTACTCGGCGGCAGCGCAGGAGAGCGGTGCACCGGTCAGCAGTGTGGGGGATTATGACAAATCGCGGATGCTCCGCCATGTGGTCAAACGGGGTGAGAGCCTCTCTCGCCTTGCCGAGAAGCATGGGGTGAGTCAGTCCACTCTGGTGGAGATCAACCAGCTGCGCAGCCGGGATATTCAGATCGGTCAGACCATCTATATTCCCCAGCAAGGGCAGAGCCGCGCTGCCGCCCCCGTTCGCAGTGACGACAAGTCGCAGATGATCCGCCATGTGGTCAAGCGGGGCGAGAGTCTCTCCCGCCTTGCCGAGAAACATGGGGTGAGTCAGGCTCGGCTGGTAGAGATCAACAAGCTCAAGTCGCGGAATATTCAGGTAGGGCAGGTGCTCTACATTCCGCAAAACTGACGCGCGGGAGCGGGTGATGCCGCTCCCGCTGTTAGCGAATACCATCAGCAAGATTGAAATTCAGGAGTCAGCGATGCCGATCCGTATATTGCCCCCTATCCTTGCCAACCAGATTCCGGTTGGTGGAGAGGTGGTAGAGCGGCCCTCCTGGAGCCTTAAGAGACTGACCATCCGCAAGATAGAAATTCAGGAGTAAATGATGCCGATCCGTATTTTGCCACCCATTCTGGCCAACCAGATTGCAGCCGGAGAGGTGGTGGAGCGGCCCTCTTCTGTGGTGAAAGAGCTGGTGGAAAACAGCCTGGATGCGGGGGCCGACCGGGTCGAGATCGACATCGACAAGGGGGGCGCCAAGCTGATCCGCATCCGTGATAACGGCTGTGGTGTCGCCAAAGATGAGCTGGTGCTGGCGCTGTCGCGTCATGCCACCTCCAAGGTGGCCACGCTGGACGATCTGGAAGGGATCAACAGCCTCGGCTTTCGTGGCGAGGCGCTCGCTTCCATCAGCTCGGTCTCCCGTCTCACCTTCACCTCCCGTACCGCCGAGCAGTCAGAAGCCTGGCAAGCCCAGGCGGAAGGGCGCGAGATGAGCGTCACCATCAAGCCGGCGGCCCATCCGGTGGGCACCACGGTGGAGGTGGTGGATCTCTTCTTCAATACCCCGGCGCGGCGCAAGTTCATGCGCAGCGAAAAGACCGAGTTTGCCCATATCGACGAGCTGGTGCGCCGCATCGCGCTCTCCCGCTTCGATGCCACCCTGATCCTGCGCCACAACGGCAAGGTGGTGCGCCAGTACAAGGCAGCCAATACCGTGCCGGAGCAGGAGCGACGTCTCGCCGCTGTTTGCGGTACTCCCTTCATGCACCATGCGCTGGCGGTGGAGAGCGAACACAGCGATGTGCGTTTGTGGGGCTGGCTGGCGACTCCGGAGGGGGCAAGACCGCAAAACGATCTGCAATACACCTACGTAAACGGCCGGATGATGCGCGACAAGCTCATCAACCACGCCATTCGTCAGGCCTATGACGAGTTGTTGCCTCCCGACCGCTTCGCCGCCTATGTGCTCTATATCGAGCTGGATCCCCGTCAGGTGGATGTCAACGTCCATCCGGCCAAGCATGAGGTGCGCTTCCATCAGGCGCGACTGATCCACGACTTTATCTTTCAGGCGCTGTTTACTGCGCTGCGCCGCGAAGGAGTCAGCGCCGCTCATCAGGATGTGCCGCTGGCCGAAACCCTGGTCGAGTTGCCGGTCAGTCCGCAGATCGAATATCCCGGTCAGGCACCGCGTACCGAGTGGTATGGCGCCGAACACAGCTATCGGGCGCCGGCGCAGGTGCGGGAAGGGGGCTGCGGGGGGGCAGGCCGGGCCAGCAACTATCAACCGCCCGAGCCGCCGAGCCGGGAGGCGATGCGTGGCATGGGCGCTCTGCTCACCACGCTGCCTATCGCAACTGCGACTGAGGCTGCTCCCGCACAGTCCACCGACACGGTGCCGTCACCCAAACAGGGGGGATGTCGCGCCCTGACACTGGTGGATCAGGCCTACCTGTTGATCGAGCGGGATAATCAGCTGGCGCTGCTCTCGCTGGTGCGCGCCGAGCGGGTGCTGCTGCGCCACTGGCTGCTGGAGACCTGGGGTCAGGGGCTGGCGGCCCAGCCGCTGTTGCTGCCGGTCTCCTTCAAGCTGCCGAAGAATTTGATCGCGCTGGTGACCGAGCAGGAGCGTTTGCTGAAACGGATGGGGCTGGAGTTGAAAAGCGGGGGGCGCGACACCATGATCCTGACTCGGGTGCCGGCTCTGCTGCGCCAGACCGATCTGGTGCGTCTGTTACCCGAATTGCTGCAAATTATCGAGGGCGGATCTGACAGTGATGCTGGTCAGCAGGCTGAAGTATTATGCCAATGGCTGGTGGAGCAGGGGATAAGCCGCGAGAAGATATACGATTTTTCAACTGCCAGTCGTCTGCTGACGGAACTTGTGACTGATTTCAGTGACCAGCTTGGTGACATGCGTATGGTGCGCCCGCTTTCGTTGGCGACCGTGCTGGAGGAGTTTGAACATGGCGAGTGACTTGCCGACCGCAATTTTTCTGATGGGGCCGACGGCCTCCGGCAAGACGGATCTCGCCATTGAACTGTGCCAGGCATTGCCTTGCGACATCATCAGCGTCGATTCTGCGCTGATCTATCGCGGCATGGATATAGGTACGGCCAAGCCCACCGCTGATGAACTGGCGCGGGCTCCGCACCGGCTGATAGACATTCTTGATCCCGCTGTGAGCTATTCGGCAGCCGATTTTTGCAAGGATGCCCTGCGGGAGATGAAAGAGATCGCCGACCGTGGCCGCATTCCGCTGCTGGTGGGCGGTACCATGCTCTATTTCAAGGCGTTGCTGGAGGGATTGTCCCCGCTGCCCTCCGCCGATCCCGCCATTCGTGCCGGGATTGAGGAAGAGGCTGCCCGCCTCGGTTGGCAGGCGCTGCACGACGAGCTGGTGCGCATTGACCCGGTGGCCGGGGCGCGAATTCACCCCAATGACCCGCAGCGACTCTCCCGGGCGCTGGAGGTCTACCGCATCAGCGGCAAGACACTTACCGAGCTGACGCAGGTGCAGGGGGAGGGCTTGCCCTATCGGGTGCTGCAGTTTGCCATCGCCCCGAGCGATCGCGCCGTGCTGCATCAGCGGATCGAACTGCGCTTTGACAAGATGCTGCAAGGCGGCTTTGAACAGGAGGTTCGTGCGCTGATGGCGCGCGGCGATCTGCACCCGGATCTTCCCTCCATTCGCTGTGTGGGTTATCGCCAAATGTGGGACTACCTGTGCGGTGAAGTGGGGTATGATGAGATGCGTTATCGTGGCATTGTTGCCACACGCCAATTGGCAAAACGACAGATGACTTGGTTGCGCGGCTGGCCCGACGTGACCTGGTTGGAATCTGGTGAGTCTGGCAATCTCGACCGCGTGCTTGCTCGCGCTGGTGCGGCTTGACACTCCCTGTATAATCAGGTTGTTATATTGATATTCGGTGTTTAAAAACAACAAACTATAAGGAAAAGAAAAATGGCTAAGGGGCAATCTCTCCAAGACCCGTTTTTGAATGCGCTGCGCCGTGAGCGGATTCCTGTTTCTATCTATTTGGTGAACGGCATCAAACTGCAAGGTCAGATCGAGTCTTTTGACCAGTTTGTTATCCTGCTGAAAAACACCGTGAGCCAGATGGTTTACAAGCACGCCATCTCGACTGTCGTACCGGCCCGTGCCGTCAATCATCACCAGCCCACTCCGGGTGGCGCGGCTGATGAACAGGGTGATGCCGAGGCGTGATATCCCTGGGCGAGTCGACTCGCCAACTCAGATTCATCATGATTCCTGTTAAGGAGCAAGCGCTTGTTTGACCGTTATGAAGCTGGCGAACAGGCCGTTCTGGTGCATGTCAACTTCAGTGATGAGGGTGAGCGGGAGGATCTGGAAGAGCTCAAGATGCTGGTGAGCTCGGCCGGAGTCAATGCGCTGGGGGTAATTACCACCAGTCGCAGTGCGCCCAGTGCCAAATTTTTTGTCGGCAGTGGCAAGGCTGAAGAGATCGCGTCCCAAGTCCAGATGCTGGATGCCGACGTCGTCATCTTCAACCATGCCCTGACCCCCGCCCAGGAGCGCAACCTGGAGCGTCTGTTCCAGTGCCGGGTGGTGGACCGAACCGGCCTGATCCTCGATATCTTTGCCCAGCGCGCCCGTACCCACGAAGGTAAACTGCAGGTCGAACTGGCCCAGTTGCGCCATCTTTCCACTCGTCTGGTGCGAGGCTGGACCCACCTTGAGCGTCAAAAGGGCGGGATCGGTCTGCGTGGCCCGGGTGAAACCCAGCTTGAAACTGACCGACGTCTGCTGCGGGAACGCATCAAGGCGATTTTGCGTCGGCTCGACAAGGTGGCCAAGCAGCGGGAGCAGGGACGCCGCGCCCGCAACCGCAACGAAGTGCCGACGGTGTCACTGGTTGGTTATACCAACGCCGGAAAGTCCACTTTGTTCAACCAACTTACAGCTGCCAGCGTGTATGCTGCCGACCAATTGTTCGCAACTCTGGATCCCACCCTGCGTAAACTGGTGATCCGGGATGTGGGTGATGTGATTTTGGCGGATACAGTTGGATTTATTCGACACTTGCCCCATGATCTGGTCGCGGCCTTCAAGGCGACCCTGCAGGAGACCCGTGAAGCGGACCTGCTGCTGCATGTGGTGGACTGTGCCGATGAGCAGATGCAGGAGAATATCGACTCCGTGCAGCAGGTGCTCGCCGAGATCGAAGCCGATGACAGGCCCCAGCTGATGATCTGCAACAAGATCGACAAGCTGGCGGATCGTCCGGCAGGTCTGGAGCGAGATGACGAGGGGCGCCCGTTGCGCGTCTGGTTGTCGGCCCAGACTGGTGAAGGTTGTGAGCATCTGTTTACGGCGCTGACCGAATTGCTGGCTGGCTCCATGGTGCATCACACCCTGCAGTTGCCTCCTTCTGCCGCGAGATTGCGCAGTGCGCTCTATCAGCTGAAAGGGATTGAGCAGGAAGGTTTTAGCGAGGAGGGTGATTTCGTGCTGGAAGTCCGCTTGCAAGTGGCCGACTGGAACCGCCTCGTGAAACAGGAAGGTGAGAGTTTACAACGCTTTATCAGGCATTGATTCGTTGATGAAGATGAACCCTTAGGGGCTTCGCAACGTATGATGGCCCGGTAGAGATGATATCCATCCGCATGTATTAATGGAGACGCTGATGGCTTGGAATGAGCCTGGTAACAACGGCAAAGACCGTGACCCTTGGGGGAATAACGGCAAGAATCAGGGACCCCCTGATCTGGATGAAATGCTGCGCAAGGTGAGTCGCCGTTTCGGTGGCTTGTTTGGTGGCGGCAAATCTGGCGGCGATGTAGGTCGCTTTGGTATCTCCATCGCGCTGGTTGTGGCTGTGGTGGTGTGGGTCGTCAGCGGCTTCTACACCATTCGCGAAGCGGAGCGTGGTGCCGTGCTGCGGTTTGGCAAGTTTTCCCATATTGTCGAGCCGGGCCTGCGCTGGAAGCCGACCTTTATCGATCAGGTGATCCCGGTGGACGTCGAGTCCGTGCGCTCCCTGCCTGCCTCCGGTTTCATGCTGACTCAGGATGAGAACGTGGTACGGGTCGAGATGGACGTGCAGTACCGTGTGGTCAATCCCGAGCAGTATCTGTTCAGCGTGACCAATGCCGACGAGAGTCTGGGTCAGGCCACCGATAGCGCCCTGCGCTATGTAGTGGGTCATACCCGGATGGATGACGTCCTGACTACCGGTCGTGAGAAAGTGCGTCAGGAGACTTGGCAGGTGATCGATGGCATCATCGAGCCCTACCAGATGGGTCTGCAGATCGTCGACGTCAACTTCCTGCCGGCGCGTCCGCCGGAAGAGGTGAAAGACGCCTTTGATGACGCCATCTCCGCTCAGGAAGATGAACAGCGCTTCATTCGTGAAGCAGAAGCCTATGCCCGTGAAGTGGAGCCCAAGGCCCGTGGCCAGGTGAAGCGTCTGGAGCAGGAAGCGGAAGCTTACAAATCCCAGATCGTGTTGAAAGCCCAGGGTGAAGTCGCTCGCTTCAACGAGCTGCTGCCCCAGTATCTGGCTGCCCCCGAGCTGACCCGTGAGCGTATCTATCTGGAAACGATGGAAGAGCTCTATCAGCAGGCCAACAAGGTGGTGGTCGACATGCCGGCTGGCAACAACAGCATGATCTACCTGCCGCTCGACAAGCTGTCTGGCAAGCCGAAGGCTGCCCAGTCTGATCGTGCCACTGTCGCCCCGGTCACAGAGCAGGTTCCCGTTTCCAACGAGGGTGCCAACTCTACGCCGACAATGCCGCTGCGTAGCGGTGACCGCTTCAGCTCAGGGAGAAACTGATAGATGAAAAAGCTAGCTATTGGTGCAATCGCTGTCGCGGCCATGGTCTGCTTCTCCTCTGTCTTTATCGTTGATGAAGGTCAGAAGGGGATTGTGGTGCAGTTTGGCAAGGTGAAGCGGGTTGACTCCGGTGAGCCCCGCCTCTATGAGCCGGGCCTGCACTTCAAGGTGCCGCTCATAGACCAGGTTCGCAAGATGGATGCCCGCATCCAGACCATTGACAGCCAGGCCGACCGTTTTGTCACCTCCGAGAAGAAAGACCTGATCATCGACTCCTACGTGAAGTGGAAGATCGAGGACTTCTCCAAGTACTACCTGGCAACCGGTGGTGGCAACAAGCTGCAGGCTGAAGATCTGCTCAAACGCAAGATCAATAACGGTCTGCGTTCCGAGATCGGTAACCGCACCATCAAGGACATCGTCTCCGGTGAGCGCAGTACCGTGATGGAAGATGCCCTGAAGAAGATGGCGCGCTCCTCCGAGCTCGGTATCAAGGTGGTGGATGTACGGATCAAGCAGATCAACCTGCCGGTGGAAGTCTCCAACTCCATCTACCAGCGGATGCGCGCCGAGCGTACCGCAGTTGCCCGTGAGCACCGCTCTCAGGGTCGCGAGAAGGCTGAAATCCTGCGTGCCGATATCGACCGCAAGGTGACCGTCATGATCGCCGACGCCGAGAGTAACGCTCGCCAGCTGCGCGGTGAAGGGGATGCGGAAGCCGCCAAGATCTATGCCGACAGCTACAAGAAAGACCCCGAGTTTTTCAGCTTCGTGCGTAGTATGGAGGCCTATCGCAAGAGCTTTGCCGGTGGCAACGACCTGATGGTATTGAAGCCGGACAGCGAGTTCTTCCGTTACCTCAAGTCTCCTCACGGCACCAAGCAGTAATCGCCACGAGGTCACATTCAAAGGGTCTGCATTGTCAGACCCTTTTGTTTTTGGTGCCAACGCCAGCCGTAAACCCAGGGGGCTGGTTGCATTCAAGGAGGTCGGATGCTGACATCCATGCTGATGGGGTTGGGATTGTTGCTGTTGTTCGAGGGGCTCTGCCCGCTGTTGATGCCCAGGGCATGGCAGCAGATGTTACGGCTGCTGAGCGATCAGCCACCGGAGCAGTTGCGCCGTATCGGCGGTTCGCTAGTGGTTGCGGGTAGCGTGATCCTCTGGATGCTGAGTCGCTGAGTCTGGCGCAATGCACTGTCCAGCAGATAGCAGACAATAAAAAAGAGGCCGAAGGCCTCTTTTTTCATGCATGTCGTTTACTCAGGCACTGCGCTGCACGGCCATGTGGGCCAGTGTTTCCAGCGCGTGCTTGTGCGGGGAGTCCGGCAGAATGGCGAGGGCGGCAATGGCCTTGTCAGCCTCTTCACGGGCACGCATGCGGGAGTACTCCAGCGCGCCAGTGCGGTCGAGAATGCCGAGGATCTGCTCAAGATGCTCCATGCCGTTGCGGTGCTCGATGGCATCGCGCACCAGCTGGCGCTCTTCCGGCGTACCCACTGCCATGGCGCGCAGCAGCGGCAGGGTCGGTTTGCCTTCGGCCAGATCGTCGCCGACGTTCTTGCCCATCTCTTCGCTCTGGGAGCAGTAGTCCATCACGTCATCGATGATCTGGAACGCGGTGCCCAGATACTTGCCGTAATCGGTCATGGCCTGCTCGACGGGCTCGGGCTGATGGGTCAGCACTGCGGCAAGGCGAGTGGCGGCCTCGAACAGCTTGGCGGTCTTGCAGTAGATGACCGTCATGTAGCTCTCTTCGGTGGTATCCGGGTCGTTGCAGTTCATCAGCTGCAACACTTCCCCTTCGGCTATGGTGTTGGTGGCATCCGATAGGATCTCCATCACCCGCAGGTTGGAGAGTTCGGCCATCATCTGGAAGGAGCGGCTATAGAGGTAGTCACCGACCAGCACGCTGGCGGCATTGCCAAACATGGCGTTGGCGGTCTCCCTGCCACGGCGCAGGTCGGATTCGTCGACCACGTCGTCATGCAGCAGGGTAGAGGTGTGAATGAATTCGATGATGGCGGCCAGTTTCAGGTGATCCTCACCCTCATAGCCCAGCGCACGCGCAGCCATCACGGTCAGCATGGGGCGCATCCGTTTCCCGCCGGCGCTGACAATGTAGAAACCCAGCTGATTAATCAGACTAACGTCGGACTGGAGTCGGGCCAGGATCAGTTCATTGACCGCCGTCATGTCGGCGGCACAGAGCGCACGGATAGTCTGTTGGTCCATAAGTCTCGTAACGTGACAGCAGCAATAACTGCGATTTTAGTAATGGCAGGGATTCTACACGATTTCACAATGGGTTACAGTTAGGCGTTTATCCACGGCGGCAGATATGCGCACAAAATAAACTTTTTGCTAAATTGGCCTTGCCTGAGCAGATCGATTTGCGTAGAATGCCCGCCCATTGTTATAGGTTTTTGCGCATGTCTAGCCTTGAGCAAAAGACATGCCTTTACGGAGTTAATCAAATGTACGCGGTATTCCAAAGCGGCGGAAAACAACACCGTGTGGCCGAAGGTCAAATCGTTCGTCTGGAAAAGCTGAACGTTGAGACTGGCGCTACCATCGACTTCAACGAAGTTTTGATGGTTGCTGCAGGCGACACTTTTAAAGTAGGTGCTCCTTTCGTTGAAGGTGGCAAGGTTGTAGCTGAAGTTGTGGCTCACGGCCGTGGCGAGAAAGTGACTATCGTCAAGTTCCGTCGTCGTAAGCACCATCGTAAGCAAGCGGGCCACCGTCAGTGGTTCACTGAAGTCAAAATCACTGGCATCAGCGCTTAATTAGAGGAGTCCGATAAATGGCACACAAAAAAGCTGGCGGTTCATCCCGCAACGGTCGCGATTCTGAAGCTAAACGCCTGGGCGTGAAGCGTTTCGGCGGCGAAACAGTTCTGGCTGGCAGCATCATCGTTCGTCAACGTGGTACCAAGTTCCACGCTGGCACCAACGTTGGTCTGGGCAAGGATCACACCCTGTTCGCTACCGCGACTGGTAAAATCCTGTTTGAAGTTAAAGGTCCGCTGAATCGTAAGTACGTTAGCATCGTTGCTGAGTAATTACGGACCGCAAGGATCCGAAGCCCCGCCAACAGGCGGGGCTTTTGTTTTTCTGACGTCTTTCTGATGTCGTTGACGAAAAAACGGAACGCAGCTGACTTTGGCTCTGACGGGCATGATTGGCAAGATGCGTATCGCCCGCAGGGGTCTGTACCACTATAATTGCGTATCGGTTTTTCGAATTAAGGTGACGGTTACCTATGAAGTTTGTTGATGAAGTCCAGATTCGAGTCGATGCCGGTGACGGTGGTAACGGTTGTGTAAGCTTTCGCCGTGAAAAATATATTCCCAACGGTGGTCCGGACGGCGGTGACGGCGGTGACGGTGGCGACGTGTATCTGATCGCCGACGAAAACCTCAATACCCTGATCGACTACCGTTTCGAGCGTTTCCATGCTGCCGAGCGCGGTGAGAATGGCCAGAGCGCCAACTGTACCGGTCGCCGCGGCAAGGACAAGATCCTGCGTGTGCCGGTCGGTACCCGTGCGACCGATGAAGATACCGGTGAACTGCTGGGGGACCTGACCCACCACGAGCAGAAGCTGCTGGTTGCCAAAGGTGGTTTCCACGGTCTGGGCAACACCCGCTTCAAGAGCTCCGTCAACCGTGCTCCCCGCCAGAAGAGTAATGGTACTCCGGGTGAAGTGCGTACCCTGAAGCTGGAGCTGCTGCTGCTGGCCGATGTCGGCATGCTGGGTCTGCCCAACGCAGGCAAGTCTACCTTTATTCGCGCCGTTTCTGCGGCTCGCCCGAAAGTAGCTGATTACCCCTTCACTACTCTGGTACCGAACCTGGGTGTGGTGCGTGGTGAGAACTCCCGCTCCTTCGTGATCGCCGATATCCCGGGTCTGATCGAAGGTGCTGCCGAAGGCGCAGGTCTGGGTATCCGCTTCCTGAAACACCTCGAGCGTTGCCGCGTGCTGATCCACCTGGTGGATATCTGCCCGGTTGATGGCTCCGATCCTGCTGAAAATGCCGTGACCATCGTCAAGGAGCTGGAGAAGTACAGCCCGGAACTGGCTGGCAAGCCGCGCTGGTTGGTGTTTAACAAGATGGACCTGATCCTGGAAGAAGAAGCTCAGGAGGTGATGGATCGCGTCAAGGCGGCCCTGAACCACGAAGGTCCGGTCTATGCCATCACTGCCATCAGCAAGGAAGGCACCAAGAAGGTCTGCTACGACATTCTGGATCTGCTGGATACCATGCCCCGTCAGCTGGCGGAAGATGCCAAAGACGCCATCGAGAAGGTGGAGTTCAAGTGGGATGACTACCACAAGAACCAGTTGGCCAAGGCTGAAGCGGAAGCACTGGCTGCCTCTCTTGCCTTCGATGAAGGGCTTGATGATGACGATTGGGATGACGACGAAGATGATGGCGTTGAAGTCATCTACGTCCGTGACTGATCCCCGTCACTCTCATTGAAAACCGGAGCCTGAACAGGCTCCGGTTTTTTTATGTCTATCGAGCAGCAACTCATTAGGTATATTTGTGATGTCACTTATTGCCTGCTACTGATAACCGATTATACTGCCCACCAAAATTAACAATAACGAAACAATCATCTGGCGATGTCGATTGAATCGATATGCGCCGCTGTATCTTATGGTTTTAATGGAAGGTTTGCCTGTGGAAATATTTATGCGCAAAATTCTGTCTTAAGGGCTTGTTTGTGCATTTTTTTGGAGTATTCTTGCGCCCGTTTTGCCGGTTAATGCATGAATACGCAGGTTGGCCGGGCTAGGGAAAAGTAACATTAGGGCAGTCATATCATGTTGGAAAAGAGTCTCGAAGCACCTGCGGTCAATACTCGCCGTAATTTGTTGATGTTTCTGGTTCCGTCACTCATCGGGATCCTACTGTTCATGACGCCGGTCGTCTATGACGGTAACGTCACCATCCCGGTGGCCGTGCTGGCCAAGCTGGTACAGCGCGTTTTTGCCGATTATCTGGTCGCCATGGTCAGTGCGGTGATCACCACCACCATGCTGATGACGCTGATTGCCTGGTTGTTCAAGCCAGCGATTCTGGTGCGTCGTCCTTTCCTCAACAGTTTGTTCAATGTCTCCCCTTTCTGGGCCTGCGTGCGGGTATTGGGCGGTATCTTCGTGCTGCTGACCTTCTTCCAGGTGGGGCCAGAGGTGCTTTACTCCGGCGCAACCGGTGGACTGGTGCTCAACGATCTGCTGCCGGTGCTGTTTTCAGTCTTCATTTTTGCCGGCCTGCTGCTGCCGTTGCTGCTCGATTTCGGGCTGCTGGAATTTGTCGGCACCATGATGACCCGCATCATGCGTCCGGTGTTCCGGTTGCCCGGTCGCTCTGCAGTGGACTGCTTTGCCTCCTGGCTTGGCGATGGCAGCGTCGGCATCCTGCTGACCAGCAAGCAGTACGAAGGGAAGTTCTACACCCAGCGTGAAGCTGCGGTGATTGGCACCACCTTCTCTGCGGTCTCCATCACCTTCTGTCTGGTGGTGATCTCCCAGGTGAAGCTGGAGCACATGTTTGTCCCCTTCTACCTGACCGTCTGTCTTGCGGGGGTGGTCGCCGCTATCGTGGTGCCGCGTTTGCCGCCACTTTGCTGGAAGAAGGACATCTATGCCGATGGCACTCCCCTGTGCCGCAAGCAGGAAGCCGTGCCACACCAGCACAGCGTGATGAGCTATGGCTTCGAGCGGGCGCTGACCAAGGCTGACAGCATGACTGATCTCGGCGCAGTCGCACGGGAAGGGGTGAAGAATGCACTGGATATGGTGTTTGGCGTGCTGCCGGTGGTAATGGCGATCGGTACCTGTGCCCTGATGCTGGCCGAACATACCCCTATCTTCAACTGGCTTGGTGCTCCGTTTGTCCCCTTGCTGGAGCTGCTGCAACTGCCTGAGGCGGAAGCGGCGTCCAAGACCATCATGGTCGGTTTTGCCGACATGTTCATTCCGGCGGTGCTGGCCTCGACCATCGAGAGCGACATGACCCGCTTCGTGATTGCCGCCATGTCGGTGACCCAGCTGATCTATATGTCCGAAGTGGGCGCCCTGCTGCTGGGCAGCAAGATCCCGGTCAAGTTGTGGGAGCTGTTCGTTATCTTCCTGCTGCGCACTCTGGTTACCTTGCCGGTTATTGCCGGGGTGGCACACCTGCTGTTCTAAGGACGCAACGCAGTGAAAAACGGTCAACCTCCGTTGACCGTTTTCTTTTTCGCAGTGACGGGAGAGAGTACCCCTTCGGTTGGCTCAGCCTGTAGTGACGGGACACTGGATAGTCAGCGAGTGGATTGTGTTGGCGATGCGATAGGGCTTTGCTGCCTTGTACACCTTCTTCTCGTCGTCATAGCTTCCCCCCAGATACTGGGTGCTGTAGAGCGTCTGCTGACGACGATCGGTCTCCTTGTAACCTTGCGGGCAGGTCTGGTTGGCCTGCTGGAAGCAGGCTTTCATGCTGCTGCATTCGATGTAGAAGCCGCGCTGGCTGGTATCGGCAAGGTGCACCGGGGTGACGGTGGGGGCGGGGGGAGACAACAGGGCGCAGCCGGAGAGTGTCAGCGCGCCCAGCAGAACGAGATGTTTTGACATAGATAACCTGAACAGTGTGGTGTGACAAAGAGTGAGGGGGAGTCTGTTGCTCCCCCTTCGCTATAGGGGCACCGTTATAACCAGCCCGGGGCGCTCAGGCCAGCCCGCAAATGTAAGAAAATATGATCCACCCACGGGCTTGTGCGGCCAGCAGGATGAGCGTTCAAACAATACTTGCCTGAGATTTGTTCCGTTCGATTGCTGCCGCTTGGCAGGCAGAGTGTGGCAGGAGATAGTGATTCATTCAGGTATCCCGTGCTACATTGCCCCACTTGTTACTGGCCTGTAAATCAATGGAGTGACCCATGTCTGCCATCCCCTATTCCGTGCTCGATCTGGTGCCTGTTGCCGAAGGTTCCGTGCCTGCCGAGTCATTTCGCCGTTCGCGGGAGCTTGCCCGCCATGCCGAGGGTTGGGGTTACCAGCGCTACTGGCTGGCCGAACATCACAACATGCCGGGCATTGCCAGTGCTGCCACCTCGGTGCTGATCGGCCATCTTGCCGAAGCCACCACCACTTTGCGGATCGGCGCGGGTGGCATCATGCTGCCGAACCACTCGCCGCTGGTGATTGCCGAACAGTTTGGCACCCTGGCCTCTCTCTATCCCGACCGCATCGATTTGGGCCTTGGTCGCGCCCCCGGGACCGATCAGCGCACCATGCGGGCTCTGCGGCGAATGCGCAGTGGTGAGGTGGATGATTTTCCGGCCGATGTGCGCGAGCTGATGAGCTACTTTGGCGACGAGATTGGCGCGGTGCAGGTGGTGCCTGGCCAGGGGCTGCATCTGCCTATTTGGCTGCTGGGTTCCAGCCTTTACAGCGCGCAACTGGCGGCGACGATGGGTTTGCCGTTCGGTTTTGCCTCCCATTTCGCGCCCGCCATGTTGCTGCAGGCGCTGGAGATCTATCGTAGCCAGTATCGCCCCTCTGCTAGCTGGCCCAAGCCCCATGCGGTGGTCTGTATCAATATGATCGCCGCCGACAGCGAGCAGGAGGCCCGCTTCCAGTTCACTACCGTGCAGCAGCAGTTCTTGCGCCTCCATCGCGGTGATGCGGGCAAGCTGCCCGCGCCGGTCGTCCAGCTTGGCGACGAGTGGGCGCCCCGTGAGCTGATGGCGATGGAGCAGACCTTGGCCCGCTCTCTGGTGGGCGATCCGGAGCAGGTTCGTCATGGACTCAAGGCGCTGCTGGCGGAAACCCGTGCCGATGAGCTGATGTTCAATGGCCCCATCGTCGATCATCAGGCCCGACTGCGCTCCTTTGAAATTGCCGCCGAGCTGATGCAGAGCCTGTAAGCCATGACGAACCCTATTGTCGCGGTGGATGAGGTGTATTGGAATCCCATGGTACCGGAGCTGTCGGTTACCGATCTGGCTCGAGCTCTGGTTTTCTATACCGGTTTGTTGGGCTTCTCGGTCCGCTATCGGCGCGATGACCCTCCTTTTGCTTATCTTGAGCAGCAACAGGTACAACTGATGCTGGAGCAGGTACATCCGGCGGGTTGGCAGGTCGGGGCGCTGGAGCCACCGTTTGGCCGGGGGATCAATCTGCAGATGGAGCTGACCGAGATCCAGCCGCTACTCGACCGCTTGCAGGCCGCCGGGATTGCACTTTTCCGGCAGCCCACTGAGGTCTGGTATCCAGTGGGCGAAATGCTGGCCGGGCAGCGCGAATTTTTGCTGCAGGATCCCGATGGTTATCTGTTACGGTTTGTGCAATATCTGGGGGAACGAGCGGCTGACTGACAAGATCAAAATCTTAACCATCTGATTTTAAAGGACTGTCAGATGTATGTCGGCCATCTGTCGTGTCACCTTTCGCGGCGCAAGCCCTATGCTGGCCCTGTCAATTACCACAAGGAGTTCGAGATGATCGTCAGGAAGTTGAGATTGCAACGGGGTTGGTCTCAGGATCAGTTGGCAACGTTAACTGGTTTGAGTGTCCGCACTATCCAGCGGATCGAGCAGGGGCAGCAACCCGGACTGGAATCTCTCAAGGCCCTGGCCGCCGTCTTTGAACTCGATGTGGCTCAACTGGTTGGATCAGAGCAACAGGAGCGCGAGATGAGAGGAAGTGACACTATGGGTCAGGATGCGGTGCAGGTATCGGCAGAGGAGCGGGCGGCAATGCGCTATGTGGAGGAGCTCAAGGGCTTCTATCACCATGTCGCCAGCTACGTGGTGGTGATCTGCGGGCTGTTTGTCATCAACTACCTGAGCAATCCGGAGTACATCTGGGCATGGTGGCCAACCCTGGGTTGGGGGCTGGGACTTGCCTCCCATGCTGTTCGGGTGTTTCAGCCCTTCAAGCTGTTTGGCCCCGAGTGGGAGCGGCGCCAGATCGAGAAGCGGCTGGGGCGCAAGTTGTAACTTCATTCGCCGGAAAACAGGGAACCTAAAACAGCAAGCCCGGCAACCTGCCGGGCTTTGTTATTGGAGCGGGTTGTTGCCATCCGTGCGGCAGCGACCGCCAGATTGCAGCGCACTCCCTAGCTGGCGTGAACTGGGCAGGGGGTGGTGATCAGGGCATCATCCTCGTAGCGCCACAGGGTGAGGCTGTTGCCCCAGACGCAGCCGGTATCGAGCGCCTTGATATCGCTCTTGCCGGTGTTGCCCATCAGGGCCGCCCAGTGGCCGAACACCAGAATGGGATCATCCACGTGATGCTCGCGCTGCTCGAACCAGGGACGCAGCCCCGGGGTCGACTCCTTGGGCCCCTTCTTGCATTTGAAGTCGAGACTACCGTCGAAATAGCAGAAGCGCATCCGGGTGAAGGTGTTGATGATGTAGCGGTAGCGGTCGATCCCGACCAGATCATCTTTCCAGCCATCGGGCTGGTCACCGTACATGTTGTGCAGCAGCCAGCTGTACTGGTCACCGCGCAGCAGGCTCTCTACCTCGCGGGCGCAGTTGCGCGCGGTGCGGACATCCCATGCGGGGGAGATCCCGGCATGCACCATCATGATGGGGAGATCCGGATGTTCGGCCAGTAGCGGGCGGTGGCGCAGCCACTCCAGCAGTTCATCCCGATCAGGGGCATCCATCAGGCTTTGCAGCTTGTCTTTCTTCTTGAGCGGTGCAACGCCATTAGCGACCGCCAGCAGGTGCAGGTCGTGGTTGCCGAGCACGGTAACGGCGCGGTTACCCAGCCCTTTGACAAAACGCAGGGTATTGAGGGAGTCCGGGCCGCGGGCGACCAGATCGCCGCAGAGCCAGAGCACGTCTTGGTCGGGATCGAACGCGGCAAGATCCAGCAGACGGCGCAAGTCGTCGTAACAGCCCTGGATGTCACCGACAAAACAGTTCGCCATGAAACCTCAGTTGATAATATTGGGGATGGCCAGCGTGAAGGGGGCGATGGGCGCCTCGAATTGCTGACCAGAGCCATCTTGCAGGGTATAGCTTCCTTCCATCACCCCAAGCGGGGTCGCCAGCGGCACGCCGCTCTGGTAGCGGTAGGTCTCACCTTCGGCAATGACGGGTTGCTCCCCGACCACGCCCGGGCCTGCCACTTCCAGCATCTTGCCATTGGCATCGGTGATGAGCCAGCGCCGATGCAGCAGTTGCACCGGGCCGGGCCCCAGATTCTCAATCTCGATCAGATAGTGAAACTGGTAAGGGTCTCTGGAGCCCGCCACATACAGGGGGTATGGGCGGATCTCGATGTGCGGGAGTGCCACAGGATCAGGCCTGTTGCTGATCCGCCAGCCAGTTGGCGATCATGACAAACTGCTCGAGGGAGAGATTCTCCGGGCGCAGGTTGCCATCGATACCAAGCTCGGTCAGCTGGGCGTCGGTGATGAAGTTGGAGAAGCTGTTGCGGATGGTCTTGCGACGCTGGCCAAAGCCTTCGGTACAGACGCGATTCAGACAACGAATGTCTTTTGCGACTATGGTCGGATTCTTGTGCGGGATCAGGCGAACTACAGCAGAGTCCACCTTTGGCGCCGGTTTGAAGGCACCCGGGCCCACTTCCAGCACCGGCACCACCTGGCAGTAGTACTGGGTCATCACGCTCAGACGGCCATAAGCCTTGCTGCCCGGGCCTGCGGCCAGACGCAACACCACTTCCTTTTGCAGCATGAAGTGCATGTCTTCTACCCGATCAGCGAACTCGCACAGGTGGAAGATGAGCGGGGTGGAGATGTTGTAGGGCAGGTTGCCGAAGATACGTAGCGGCCCCTTGCCTTCACCCATCAGGGTGCCGAAGTCAAAACGCATGGCATCAGCTTCGATGACGGTGAGCTTGTCTTTGAGGGTCGGGTGCTCGCGCAGGCGAGCTGCCAGGTCCCGGTCAAGCTCGACCACGGTCATTTTGTCCATCTGGGCGGCAACCGGCTCGGTCAGCGCGGCCAGACCCGGACCGATCTCCACCAGATTCTGACCCGGCTGCGGGTTGATGGCGGCGACGATCTGATCGATCACATACCGGTCGTGCAAGAAGTTCTGACCGAAACGCTTACGGGCCGTGTGGCCCATGTGCACCTTACTGCTCATATCTTTTTTTCTCTACCATCTTGATGGCGTGGTTAATCGCGGTGACAAGGCTGCCCGGATCAGCCAGGCCCTTGCCTGCCAGATCCAGCGCGGTGCCGTGATCCACCGAAGTGCGGATGAAGGGAAGCCCCAGGGTGATATTGACCGAACTGCCGAAGCCCTTGTATTTGAGCACAGGCAGCCCCTGGTCGTGGTACATGGCGAGTACCGCATCCGCATCCTTGAGGTATTTCTCCTGGAACAGGGTGTCGGCCGGCAAAGGGCCGACCAGATCGATCCCTTCCTGGCGCAGCGTGGCCAGGGCGGGTTCGATCACGTCAATCTCTTCACGTCCAAGATGGCCACCTTCCCCCGCATGGGGGTTGAGGCCGCAGACGTAAATACGGGGTTTGGCGATGCCAAACTTGGTGGCGAGATCCTCGTTGAGGATCCGGATCACCTTGCCGAGGCGCTCCTCGGTGATGGCCATCGCCACATAGGCCAGCGGAATATGGGTGGTCGCCAGTGCGACCCGCAGCCCCTCGGTTGCCAGCATCATCACCACATCGGCGGTGTTGGATTGCTGTGCAAAGAACTCGGTGTGGCCGCTGAACGAGACCCCGGCCTGGTTGATGATCCCCTTGTGCACCGGCCCGGTCACCACGGCGGCAAATTCGCCGCTCATGTTGCCATCACAGGCGCGCTGCAGGGTTGCCAGCACATAGGCGCCGTTGCCTTCGTTCAGCTCGCCCGGTACCACAGAGGTACCGAGAGAGACAGAACATACCGTCAGGGTGCCGGCTCGCTGCGGTTGAGCAGGTTGACGGGCATCATAGGGCTCAAGCTCGATGGGCAGCCCAAGCAGGGTTGCCCGCTCGCACAGCAGCGCCGGATCGGCGATCACCACCAACTGGTGGGGCCAATCCTGCTGGGCAATCTGCAGCACCAGATCCGGGCCGATCCCGGCCGGTTCGCCCGGGGTAACGGCAAGGCGACGGCAGCTCATCAGCTACCGGCTCCTTCGATCTGGATGTAGGCCTCGTCACGCAGCTCGTCCAGCCACGCCTGGGACTCTTCCACGAAGCGACGGTTGTAGATCAGCTGGTAGGCGCGCTGCTCCTGCGCCTTGTCGGTCGCATCCTGGCTGCGACGATCTTCCACCTGCACGATGTGCCAGCCGTGGCTGGTACGGAACGGGGCACTGATCTGGCCCGGTTGCAGACGGTTGACCATGTCGCGGAACTCGGGGACATAGACGTTGGGATCAGACCAGCCCAGTTCGCCACCCTGCACCGCAGAGCCCGGATCTTCGGAGTACTTCTCCGCCATGCTGGCGAAGCTGGCCTTGCCGCTCTTGATGTCGTGCAGAATGCCGTCCAGCATCCCCTTGGCTTTCTCTTCGCTCAGGATGATGGAGGGCTTGATCAGGATGTGACGGGCCTTCACCTCGGTCTGCATCACTTGTTGCTGACCCTTGGTGTCGAACACCTTGACGATGTGCAGACCGGCGCCGGAGCGCAGCGGGCCGACGATATCGCCCTTCTGGGCACCCTGTACCGCTTCCGCCATCAGGGTCGGCATCTCTTGCGGGCTCATCCAGCCCCAATCACCCCCTTCCAGCGCCTTGGGTCCGTTACTCTCGGCAATGGCCAGTTTGCGGAAGTCGGCCCCCTGCTTGAGAGCGGTCAGAATGCGTTCGATCTTGCTCTTGGCGGCATCCAGCTGGGCGGCGGTGGGGTTGTCCGGCAGGGCAATCTGGATATGGCCGACGTGGTATTCGTTCTGCTGTTGACCCTGTTTCTTCAGGATCTCCACCACCTGCTTCACCTCCTGCTCGGAGATGTTGATACGGCGGCGCACCTGGTTGCGGCGCACCTCGTTCATCAGGATCTCGCGGCGAACCTCTTCCCGATATTGGGCATAGGTCATCCCTTCACGGGCGAGCTGGGCCCGCAGCTGATCCAGGGTCATCTTGTTGTCGGCAGCGATGCCCTGAATAGCCTGTTCCAGCTGGGTGTCGCTGATCTTCAGCCCCTGGCGCTCCGCCAGTTGCAGCTGCAGGCTCTCCTGGATCAGCCGATCCAGCGCCTGTTTGCGCAGGGTGGCGTCGTCAGGCAGGGACTGGCCGCTCTCCTGAGCGGAGAGTTTTACCTTGTTGACCAGTGCGTCCTGTTGGCTGGACAGCACCACGTCCTTGTTGACCACGGCCAGAACCTTGTCCATCAGCTCGGGCGCAGCCAGTGCGGCCTGGCTCATGGCGCCGAACATTCCCGCGGTCAGCAGGGCAATCAGGGTCTTTTTCATATCCATCTCTCAAGGCTGGGCCAGCATCATTGCTGGCCTTTCAGATTAAACGGGCGAACATAGGGCAACAGCTCGGTATCCAGGGTGACGCTGCGGCCACCGGTACCCACGCTGCCAAGTCCCTTCATTTCAAACTGCAGACCAATGACTTTTTCCGAAGTGGGCTTCAGGGTGACGTTGTCCGGCTGATTGTGCCACTCCAGGCTCATGTTGATGCTCCAGCAGCAGGAGTCGTATTTGACACCGATCTTGCGGTCAATGTTCACATCCTGCTTGATGTCACGGTAGTAACCGCCATACATCTGCCACTGATCGGCGATCGGCGCCATCATCACCAGACCCGCCTGGCTCAGATCTTCTGCCAGCGCCGTGTTGGTCGGATAGCGATAGTCCAGGTTGCCATCCTTGATGTAGCGGTAGTTGACCTGAGTGGTCAGCTTGCCGGTCCGGTACTCGACTGCACCGTTGCCAGCCGTAAATTCGCCCTCGGAGGTATCGTACTGGGTCCCCGCGTGGGCAAACCACTCATCGGTGATCCGGGCATCCCCCTCGAACGAGAGCAGGGAGCGGGCGTTGGTGCTTTCCGGATTTGAAGGGTAGAGGCGCACCTTGGGTGGCGTCATCTCAAAGGCCTGGGCTACCGCCAGACGCAACCGTTCATCACCCACATTGTCATAGACCCGGCTGGTCAGGCCAACGGTGACCCGGTTGGCATCGCTGATGCGGTCGAGACCGGCAAAGCGGCGATCACTGAACAGGCTGTAGTAATCCTGACGGGTGGTGGTGGAGTCGTAGATCCCGATCTCGTCCTGATTTTTGTAAGGGATATAGAGGTACTGGAACTCGGGTTCCAGGGTCTGGGTACCCTTGCCATCATACCAGTCGAGTGGCCGATCGAAGTTGACGCCCCCCTTGAGGCGGAAGGAGGGCAGAGTACGGGTAATGGTGCCCTCTTTCAGGGTCAGCTGTTTGCTGTCTGCATCGGTGAAGCGGCTGCGGTCCTGGCTAACCAGATTATCGGGTACCTCCTGGTTGTAGGAGGTAAACATCAGCTTGTACTGACTGGTCAGGTAGTAACCCGGTGCATCCACCAGGGGCACGGTCAGGGTTGGCGCCAGATGCAGGCGGGTGGCGGTATAGCGCTCACCTGCTTGCAGAGTGGCGGCACTGCCACTGTCATAGCCAAACTTGGTCAGTTCACTGTTCCAGGCCAGATCGAACCACTTGCCTTGCTGATAGTAGTTGTAGTCGATACGCGGCAGCATCTCGTGGGGCAGCAGCGCATATGGGCTCAGGATCTGGTAGCGGCGCACCTCGGAGGTGAGGTTCCAGTTAGGCTGGTAATAGCCGGCGGTAAAGGATTGCTGCAACTGGCTGTCGACCTGAGTGCCCACTTGCGGGCTGAAGTCGTTGAAGTAGTTGTAATCCTTGTCGCGCACCTGGGTGTAGTCGATGCCAAAACGCAGGCTGCCATCCATCAGGGCGGAGCCGTGACGGACGTTCATCAGGTAGCGATGGCCATCGGACAGGCCCGTCAGACTCGGATTGCTCGGGCTGTACTGCTTGTCATCCGCCAGATTTTCAAAATAGAGGGTGCCGGTGTGGGCAGGGTCCGGCATATAGCGGAACTCCACCTGCTCCATCAGGCCGCGTTTGTCCATAAAACGGGAGGTGATGGTGGCATCATAGTTGGGGGCAATGTTCCAGTAGAAGGGCTGGGTGATATCCATGCCGTTGCTGGAGCTTTGCTTGTAACCCGGGTAAAGCAGACCGGTCTTCCGCTCATCCTTGATGGGGAAGTTGATATAGGGGAAGTAGAACACCGGGTAGTCATAGAGCCAGAGGCTGGCGTTCCAGGCTTCGCCAAACACCTCTTTCTGGTCGATGTCGATGCTGCCCGCCTTGAGGGTCCACACTTCCTGACCCGGGGGGCAGGTGGTGTACTGGGCCCCCTCCATGGTGATGTTCTGGTTGTTGTTGGTCATCACCACGCGCTTGGCAAAGCCGCGCACCGGTGAGCCATGCACCTGATACTTGCCCTCTTCCAGTTCGGAGTTCTTGGTATCCAGGTTGGATTTGAGGGTCTTGTCGCTGGTGACGGTCACCTGACCGTCGTTGTAATAGATGTTGCCGATGGCGATGACATCCCGGCTCTTCTGATCGAGCTGGGCATAGTCGGAGTCAAACTTGCGAACACCCTGACGAACCTTGACGTCACCTTCATAGACGGCGGTGCCGCCCTGTTTGGCCTCGAGACGGTCGGCATCAACCTCGACCGGCTGCGCGTTGGCATCCTGATCCGATGCAGGCTTCTCTATCTTGGGAACATAGTCATAGCAGAGACTATCGAGAATGCCGGTGGCTGGCGGCGCTTCGAACGGGGCCGCCTGCACCATCATAGAGGTGAGTGCGGGGGCCAGGCTGATAGTCAGGGCGATGGGATAGCGGTACCCCAGTGTCCATTTTGTCATGTGAAAGACTCGTGCAATCCGTGATAGATACGGTTGATCCAAGGCATGCATTTTACGACAGGTTTCATCGAGTTGACATTGCATGTCATTGCTTTATGTTAGCCGGCAATGATAAAGCATTATTGCGGCCAGGGCTAACAGCCAAGTGCTGCTTTCCACCTTGGTCCTCTACTTATGCACGATCGCGATTCCCTGCTATTGCAGTGGGCACGCCGTATTTCCGGTGATGCCACTCTCACGCTTACCCTCATTTCCGGTGATGCCAGCTTCCGCCGCTACTCTCGTGGTGGTGGTCTTGTGTGGGTGGATGCCAATCCGAAAACCGAAAAAAATCATGAGTTTGTTCGTAACGCGGCCGCCTTGCAGGCGCGTCAGCTGTTGGCGCCAGAGGTGAAGGCGGTGGACTACGAACAGGGTCTGCTGGCGGTCAGTGATCTGGGCGATACCCAGCTGATCAGCTGCCTGAACGAGAACAACGTGCTGGCCTGGTATGGCAAGGCGATTGATTTGCTGCCCCGCCTGGGGGCGGTTGAACTGGCGCTTGAACCCTTCGATGCCGCTTTTATGGCGCGGGAGAACAGCATTTTCCCCGAGTGGCTGCTGGGCCATCATCTGCAACTGCGCTTGAGCCATGAAGAGCAGCAACTGCTGGACGAGACCTTTGCTTGTCTCACCGCCTGCAATCTGGCCCAGCCGCAGGGGGTGATGCATAGAGATTTTCACAGTCGCAACCTGATGGTGTGTGGCGGGGATCCCCCCGAGAGCAGCCGGCTGGCCATCATCGATTTTCAAGACATGGTCATCGGGCCGCTCACCTATGACCTGGTCTCCCTGCTGAAAGATTGCTACGTACGCTGGCCGGACGAGGTGATCGATGAAGGGATGCGCCACGGCTTTGTCACCCTGCAACAGGCGGGTCTGCTTGGCGAGCTCGATTATGCCAGTTTCCGTCGTGATGCCGACCTGACCGGCATGCAGCGCCACCTCAAAGCTGCCGGAATCTTTACCCGGCTCTATCATCGCGACGGCAAGTCCGGCTATCTCAAGGATATTCCCCGCACCCTCGGCTACGTAGTGGATGTCTGTCGCACTCACGGTAGCGCCTATCCGGTATTGGCCCGTTTTGGTCAGTGGCTGGAGCAGGTGGTGTTGCCGGGGATCGCCAATGCTGGAGTTAAATCATGAAGGCGATGATCCTGGCCGCTGGCCGTGGCGAGCGGATGCGCCCGCTGACTGACCTGCTGCCCAAGCCACTGTTGGCGGTGGGGGGCAAGCCGCTCATCGTTCATCACATCGAAAAACTCAAAGCTGCCGGTGTGACCGAGTTGGTCATCAACCACGCCTGGCTTGGCCACAAGCTGGTTGAGAGCCTGGGTGATGGCCGTGCGCTTGGTGTGACCATCCACTGGTCAGCCGAGGAGAGCGCACTGGAGACCGCGGGCGGCATCGTGCAGGCGCTGCCACTACTGGGCGCAGACCCTTTTCTGGTGATCAACGGCGATACCTGGCTCGATCTCGATTATCACACTCTGGTCAGCCAGCCCCTTGGCGATGATCTGGCCCACCTCTGGCTGGTGCCCAATCCGCCCCAGCACCCGAGCGGGGACTTTGCCCTGCAAGGGGGGCGAGTCATGGATACGCCAGCGTTTACCTTCAGCGGGGTCGGACTATATGATCCGGCGGCCTTTGCTGGTCTCGCGGGCGGCGCCCGCAAGCTGGCGCCCCTGCTCCGTGACTGGATGGCGCAAGGGCGGGTGGGCGGCAGCCTGCTCGCTGGCGAGTGGCGCGATATCGGCACGGTCGACCGTCTGCGCGTGCTGGATGACCAGCTCCAGGCCCGCACTCATTAACTTCAAGAGGTCTTGAACCATGCGTATTTGGGGTAAGGTGCTGGGCGCCTTCTTCGGTTTTCTGCTCGGCAATATCATCGGTGCACTGATTGGCCTCTGGATCGGCCACCGTTTCGACCGTGGCATGGGGCTGCAGGGGGCGTTTCGTCGCGGCCCGAGTCAGGAGCAGCAAGCTGTCTTTTTCCATGCCACCTTCTCGGTGATGGGTCACATCGCCAAGTCCAGCGGCCAGGTGACCGAGCAGGAGATCCGGGTTGCCTCCAACCTGATGGATCGGATGCGGCTGGCGGGCGAACAGCGTGCCCGGGCGCAGGAGTCGTTTCGTCTCGGTAAGGAGGCCGACTTCCCGCTGCGCGAGACCCTGGCCGAGTTCCGCCGTGCTAGTCTGGGGCAGCGCGATATTCTGCGCTTCTTCCTCGAGGTACAACTGCAGGCGGCCTTTGCCGACGGGCGGGTGGAGGAGGGCGAGCGCGCCATTCTGCACACCATTGCCGACGAGCTGGGCTTCAGCCGCATCGAGTTGGCCCGCATTCTGGCGATGGCCGAAGCGCAGATGAACTTCTTCAATCAGGCTCATGGCCAGTATCAGGGGGGCCATTCCGGTGGCCAGCAGTATCGGCAGGCGGCACCCTCTGCGGATCGCCTCAAGAATGCCTACCAGTTGCTGGGAGTGAGCGAGAGCGACAGCGATCAGGATATCAAGCGCGCCTACCGCAAGGAGATGAGCAAACATCACCCGGACAAGCTGGCTGCCAAGGGGTTGCCGCCGGAGATGATGGAGATGGCCAAGGAGAAGACCCAGGAGATCCAGCAAGCCTGGGAGTGGATCCGCGAGGCGCGCGGCATCCGGTAAGTGCCAACGTCAGGTTGGAACAGACAATAAAAAGCCCCGCAGCAGTGCGGGGCTTTGTTTTACTGTGTGGCGCAGGCCGGGTTATTTGGCCGGAATCGCTTCCAGCACGTGCACCAGCAGTTGCCAGAAACGCTCGACCGCCGGGATATGTACCTTCTCGTCAGGGGAGTGGGCACCGCGGATGGTCGGGCCGAAGGAGACCATGTCCCACTCCGGATAGGCGCTCTTGAACAGACCGCACTCGAGGCCGGCGTGGATCACCATGACGTTGGGCATGGTGCCGAACAGGGTCTGGTAGCTGTTGCGAACCAGCGCCATGACGGGGGAGTCGACGTTCGGCGCCCAACCCGGGTAGGCACCGGTGAATTCGCAGCTGGCGCCTGCCAAGGTGAACAGGGAGCGGGTCATCTGCTCGATGCTCTCGCGGCCGGAGTCAATCAGGGAGCGGATCAGGCACTGGACGTACACTTCGCCATCCTGAGTCTTGATGACCCCCAGGTTGGTCGAGGTTTCGGTCACGCCGGGCATGGCATCGCTCATGCGCATCACGCCGTTCGGGCAGGCCATCAGGGCATCCAGCAGGCGCTGCTGCAGGGAGACGCTCATCAGCTTGGCCGGTTTGGCGGCGCTGTTGACCAGCACGGTCAGGTTCGGCTCGGTGGCGGCCAGTTCGGTCTGGTAGATCCCGGTGTAGCGGTCAACCAGCGCCTTGAACTCGTTTACGCTGGCAGCAGGCACCAGCAGGGTGGCACGGGCTTCGCGCGGGATGGCGTTGCGCAGAGTGCCGCCGTGGATCTCGGCCAGACGAACACCCAGCGGCTCGGCTGCTTTGAGCAGACGCACCAGCAGCTTGTTGGCGTTGCCACGACCGCGATGGATATCGCAACCTGAGTGGCCGCCACGCAGCCCTTTTACGGCCAGCTCGAACGCTTCGCCTTCGCTGGCGTCAACCAGCTCGAGCGGGAAGCGGATATTGGCATCCACACCGCCAGCGCAGCCCATATAGACCTCGCCATCCTCTTCGGAGTCGGTGTTGAGCAGAATTTCGCCCTCCAGCCAGCCCGCTTCCAGACCGAAGGCGCCGGTCATACCGGTCTCTTCGTCTGTGGTCAGCAGCACTTCCAGCGGACCGTGCTTGATGGTCTTGTCAGCCAGCACAGCCAGGCAACCGGCCATACCGATGCCGTTGTCGGCACCCAGGGTGGTGCCACGGGCAGTGACCCACTCGCCATCTATATAGGCATCGATGGGATCGGTCGCGAAGTCGTGTTTGGTGTCGGCGTTGGCCTGCGGCACCATGTCGATGTGGGCCTGCAGTACCACGGCTTTGCGGTTTTCCATCCCCGGGGTGGCCGGTTTCTTGATGATGATGTTGCCGACCTTGTCCTGCTTGACCGCCAGACCTTCCCCTTGAGCCCATTGGATGATCCAGGCGCTCAGTTTGGCTTCATGTTTGGAAGGGTGGGGAATGGAGCAGATCTGTTCGAAGAAATGCCAAATCAGTTTGGGAGAGAGAGAGCTAAGCTGTGCCACGTCGGGACTCCTTACCAGCACGGAATTAACAGGGCCCCATCAGCGGGCCGAGGAAGAGGATAACGATAATACAGTCAATCACACAAAAATGTGAGCAATCAGCGCAAATCGCAGGCAGCTTGTGCTGGCTGATGGCAACCAGGCAGTACGATCGTCAGGTTCGGACGACGCTGACCGATAGAAAAGAAAATGTGTGACCGATCTCACAAAAATATTGAATTTAACGCACCGACTGGTAAATTAGCTCCCGTGGCTCGCCACCCGTCAGGATGACGATGAAAGCCTCCAGGGAACCGAAGCAAAGCAAGTGCGCCTCCATGGAACCGAGTGTTCGTTCAAGGATTTGAGCCCGCATTAAAGGTACGTAACTTGTTAAGCAATCAGGAGTTTCAATATGCCAGGCAGCAACTCAACCTATTGGTTTGCCCCCTCTTTGTATACCCAGGGTTTCAGCTACCCTAACCCCTTCGTCACTCGTCGCTAAGACGAGCTGCCCAACCAGGCAGAGGCGAGAAAGCAGCAGGTGCGTGAGGTAAATCCTCCCCCTGCTATTTTTTTATCTGCGATTTGCCGCACAGCCCATTTGGACTCGGCAGCAGGGACGGCAGGTTAGTCGTTTGGCGCTCTAGATGTGCCGAATGGAGAGGGTGATGCCGATTTTTCCTGTTTTTGGCATACGTTTGCCAGGCATTTTCTCTGCAAACGGTGCTATCATATCGGCCCAACAGCCTGTCCGCGGTTTGGACACATCATCTAACCGATCGCCGGATAAGCCCATCTTGCTTCCATTGTTATCAGATTTGCTGCCGAGGCTTAGCCCTGAGGCAGCCGAAGTGCAATCTGAATTCAGTCGGGCAAGGGCCGCCATTTACTGGCATCCGCAGGGATAATTGCGGGTGTTTTTATTTTAAGTGATTGTTTTTAAATAACTATTCGAGATCGATAACATGCCGAAAAAGTTCTATGTGTCGTGGGACAACCTGCAACGTGAAGCTCGCCGTCTGGCCCGTCGTCAGCTGCCTGTCAGCCAGTGGAAAGGTATCATCGCGGTCAGCCGTGGTGGCCTGGTGCCCGCAGCCCTGATGGCCCGTGAACTTGGCATTCGTAATGTGGAAACCCTCTGCATCTCCAGCTATGACCATGACAGCCAGCGCGAGCTGGTGGTCGTGAAGGCTGCCACCACCGCTGGTGACGGCGAAGGCTGGCTGGTGGTGGAAGATCTGGTCGACACCGGCACTACCGCCAAGGCGATCCGCGAGCTCTACCCGAAAGCCAAGTTCATCGCGATTTTCGCCAAGCCGATGGGCGAAGCGCTGCTGGACGATTTCGAAGTGGCGATCCCGCAGGATACCTGGATCGAACAGCCGTGGGATATGGCGCTGGAGTTCGCCACACCGATCTGCGACGAAAAGTAACGGGATCGGGATGTGACGCTCACTGCGTCCATTGGTCGCAACCGGCAATAATGGTTTCACAGGGCTCCAATTTGGAGCCCTGTTTTTTTGTGTATCAATCTGTTGCAGGGTGGCTGATGGGCAGTAAAAGTGGTTAAGATGAGCTATTGCCTGATATGAATGGGACACTATCTTGGACTTGAACGAAGACCTAAACCTGACCGAACAGCTCTTTACCCGCGTCAAGAAGGTATTGGAAACATCCGAGATCTCCAACTCCAGTGCGGCTGATCTGGCGCAAGCCGAGTCAGACGAGATGTTTATCGACGGCTCCATGTCAAAGAGCTGGTATCGCTTGCTGCGCCGCCCCTCCTGGACCTGGCAGGGGGCAGACCCCATCGAAGTGGAGCAGACCCTGGCCCGCATCGCCATGGCGACCGGCGAGCGCACCCATGACTGCTATCTCGATACCATCAAGGGCTATGTGCCTGGCAACTGGATCTACGAGTGGAGCCAGGTGGCTGGCAACTATTTCAAGCAGGGCCGCGAACTGCGCGAGAAGGGAGATCCTTCTGGCGCCTTGAAACAGCTGCTCAAGGCGGTGCGCTACTACTCCATCGCCAGCTATCCCCATCTCAAGGATGACGAGCTGGCGGATCAAGCCCAGCTGCTTGGCAACATGGCCTATCGCGAGGCAGGTCGCCTGTTCAAGGTACCGCTCAAAGAGATCCAGGTGCCTTTTCGCGGCAAGCATATTCAGGGTTATCTCCACCTGCCGACGACCGAAAAACCGGTGCCGCTGGTGATCATCAGTGGCGGGATCGACTCCCTGCAGCTCGATTTCCTCAACTTCTATCTCAAACGGCTCGAGCCCAACGGTATCGGCATGCTCTCCCTCGATATGCCTGGGGTCGGCTATGCCGAGCATTGGCCGCTGGTGCAGGATACCAGCCGTCTCCATCAGGCGGTGCTCCATTACCTCTCCGAAGTGGCCTGGGTCGATCATCAGCGTATCGCCATGGTGGGGATGCGGCTGGCGGGTAATATCGCAGCCAGACTGGCCTTTATCGAGCCGTTCAAGCTGCGCACCGTGGTTTGTGTCGGCGCAGGGGTCAATCAGGTGTTTACCAATCAGGAGCTGTTTGCCAAGTGCCCGCGCATGATGCGGGACAGTCTGGCCAACCGGTTGGGGGCGGATGCGGCGCAGTGGGACGGCATGCGTACCAAGTGCCAGGTTTTTTCACTTAAAACTCAAGGATTACTGGGGACTCGCACTTCAGTGCCGATATTGAGTATTGGACACAAGCGAGATTTTATTTGTCCCGAGCAGGATGTACGGGCATTGGCGGCGGCCAGTCGTAACGGCAAGGCCATCGTATTCGACAAACAGCCTTTGCTGGAGGTGTATGACAAGGCACTGGACGAAATCGTCGAGTGGCTGAAACAGCATTTGTGTACCTGACATTGCGCTAAAGAACTGACGCCATCCCGAGGTGGCGCGGCTTGTTTAACAGGGAGGTTAACATGTCTGAAAGAGTGACCTACAAGCGACTGCTGAGGCAGTTTGCTGCCATTGGCCCCTATTTGCGCGAAGATCTCTGCGAAGAGGGGCGTTATCGTTTCGACTGCCTGTCGGTCTGTGTCAGTGCCAAGCCGGCGCCGGACAAGCGGGAGTTCTGGGGCTGGTGGCTGGTGCTGGAGCAGGACGATCACCATTTCCGTTACCACTATCAGCTCGGTTTCTACAATGCTGATGGCGAGTGGCTGGACAAGCCGATCCCCAAGAAGCACCAGGTAGAAGTGGAACGCACCCTCAACCGTTTCTACAAGCTCATCAGCGACAAACTGACGGCACTGGAGTGCCAGTTAGCGCCAGCGGATCAGGTTACCAATGAGTTGACCGTGACCGCTGCTTGATCCCTGATGCCCGGTGAGCAGCATCCCGCTGTTTGCCGGGCCATCAGTGAGCCATCTCCCCTTCCGACCGCAATCATCCGGGCCTTTGCCCCATCTCCTCACCCCGGCGTTAATTGCCTTGCAGGGCACCATGGCCGTGGGTATAAAGATATTCCTTACTTTTTTAGCCTTTATGCTCCCATGGAAAACAGAACCATAGTCGTCAAGTTGGGCACCAGCGTGCTCACAGGGGGGTCTTCCCAGCTCAATCGTGCCCATATGGTCGAGCTGGTCAGACAGTGTGCGGCCTTGCACCGTCACGGCCACAGGGTCGTGGTCGTCACATCAGGGGCTATCGCCGCCGGGCGTGAACATCTGGGCCACCCGCCACTGGCGCCAACCCTGCCCAACAAGCAGATGCTGGCGGCGGTTGGTCAGACCCAGCTTATTCGGGTATGGCAGGATCTGTTCAACCTCTACGGTGTGCATATCGGCCAGATGCTGCTGACCCGCGCCGATCTGGAAGATCGGGAGCGCTACCTCAATGCCCGCGACACCATGCGCACCCTGCTCGATCACCGCATTATTCCGGTCATCAACGAAAACGATGCGGTGGCGACCGCCGAGATCAAGGTCGGCGACAACGACAACCTCTCCGCACGGGCCGCCATTCTGGCGGATGCGGATCTGCTGATCCTGCTGACTGACCAGAAGGGGCTGTTTACCGCCGATCCGCGCACCAATCCCGACGCCCAGCTTATTGAAGAGGTGCAGACCATCGACGATACCCTGCGCTCGCTGGCGGGTGACAGTGTCAGCGGCCTTGGCACCGGCGGCATGGCTACCAAGCTGCAGGCCGCCGATGTGGCGCGTCGAGCTGGTGTCAACGTGGTGATCGCGACCGGCCAGATGCCGGAGGTGATTGGCCGTCTTGCCAAGGGCGAGCGGATTGGCACCCTGTTCCCGGCGCTGGCGTCCCCGCTGGAAGGGCGCAAGAGCTGGATCCTGGCAGGCCCGCCCCCTCACGGTGAAGTGCATGTGGATCAGGGGGCTGTCGCCGCCATGAAGGAGAAAGGCTCCAGCCTGCTGCCCAAGGGGATCGTCGCGGTCAAGGGCGACTTTATTCGGGGCGATGTGGTGCGCATTCTTGATCCCAAAGGCGCCGAGCTGGCGCGCGGTATCTGCCGTTACGACCATCTGGAGCTGGAGAAGCTGCGCGGCGTCCACTCGGATCAGATTGAGCAGGTACTGGGCTATGGATATGGTTCAGTAGCCATCCATCGAGACGATATGGTGCTGCTCTAATCAGGGCGGCACAGCATGCACAAAAGGGAACCGAGATGAGTCTGGAGAAAATGGGGCAGGCGGCCCGAGAAGCCGCCTATCAGCTGGCCACCATCAGCACGGCGCAGAAGAACCGGGCGCTGGCCGCCATCGCCGACGAGCTGGAGGCGCGAAGCGAACAGATCCTCGCGGCCAACGACAAGGATATCGCGGCAGGGCGTGAGGCTGGCTTGTCAGAAGCCATGCTGGATCGCCTGCTACTCAATCCGGCCCGGCTGGCCGGTATCGTGGCGGATGTGCGCAAGGTAATTACTCTGGATGATCCGGTCGGCGCCGAAATGGATAGCCGGGTGCTGGAGAATGGCCTGCGGCTCTCCCGTCGTCGGGTGCCCATCGGGGTTATCGGCGTCATCTACGAGGCGCGCCCCAACGTCACCATCGACATCGCCAGCCTCTGCCTCAAGACTGGCAACGCCAGCATATTGCGTGGCGGGCGCGAGACCTTCCACTCCAATCTGGAGCTGGTGCGGGTAATTCAGCATGCCTTGGCGGCCTCCGGTCTGCCCGAGGCAGCAGTACAGTACATCGACAACCCGGATCGGGCGCTGGTGGCCGAGCTGCTGCGCCTCGATCGTTACGTGGACATGATCATCCCCCGTGGCGGTGCCGGCCTGCACAAGATGTGCAAGGAGAACAGCTCCATTCCGGTCATCATCGGCGGCTTTGGCATCAGCCACATCTTCGTCGACGAGAGTGCCGATCTGGTGCGCTCTCTGGCGGTTATCGACAACGCCAAGGTGCAGCGCCCCTCAGCCTGTAACGCCCTCGATACCCTGCTGGTACACGAGAAGGTGGCCACCACCTTCCTGCCGCAGCTGGTAGCGCTGATGAACGAGCGCAAGGTGACGCTGGTGGCTGCGGCCAACGCCATGACGCTGCTGGCGGGCGCCGACAACCTGTGCGAGGCGGGGCCAGAGGATTTCGATACCGAGTGGCTGGGATTGACTCTGGGGGTCAAGCTGGTGGCGGATGTGAACGAGGCGCTGGCCCATATGCGCGAGCATAACGCCGGCCACTCCGATGCCATCCTGACCAACGATCTGGCCAACGCCGAGCGTTTCGTCAACGGGGCCGGTTCGGCGGCTGTCTATGTCAACGCCTCGACCCGCTTCACCGATGGCGGCCAGTTTGGGCTGGGGGCTGAAGTGGCGGTCTCAACCCAGATGCTGCACGCCCGTGGCCCCATGGGGCTGACCGAGCTCACCAGCTACAAGTGGGTGGGGCAGGCCGATTACCTTAGCCGCGCCTGATAACCGGTTGTGCCAGATACCAAAATGCCGACCCCTGGGTCGGCATTTTATTTGGTGGATATCGGGAAGATATCAGGCGTTCGGGTTACTCCCCCTGATAGATCACCTTGTCACCGGATTTGAGCACATAGCCCTTCCAGGGGAATAGGGTGTAGCCGCTACCCTGCCACGACCAGTTGCCTTCCATGCCCTGACGGGCAAGCTGGTGCTGCTCGCCGGTGGGCAGGGTCAGCTCGGCCTTGCTCTGATCGGTATTGAACAGCACGAATGCACTGCTGGTCTGGCTGGCATCGGTCGGATTGAGCCGGATGCCCTCCTCGAACAGGCGCACGCATTTGCCGGTCAGCGCTGACCACTGATAGCCCGCACTGCCGATGCAGCCGTGGCTGTCGCGATCGCTGCCAACCAGATGTTGTTCCGGTGTACTGCATGCCGCCAGCAGCAGAGAGGCGGCCATCAGAGTCAAGGTTCGCATGTTTACTTCTGATCCTCTTCGAGGTTGTCCCGTTCGATGACGATGTTGGAGAACCCCAGCTCCTTGAAGTAGTTCTCCCGGTAATCCTTCACGCTCTTCTTGTCGCGCCGGCACACCTGAGCCAGCTGAGCCTCCATGGCGTGGAAGCTGGCGAGATCGATCCCTTCGGCAGCGGCAACCGCATCATAGATGCTGTTGAACTTGTCGTTGGCATAGCCGATCGTTTTGGCCTGCTTCTTGTAGGTGTAGGTAATCTTGAACGCCATGGCGTTATTCCTTTGATTTGGCTTGCTTGCGCTGAACGTAGAGGTAGAGGCTTTCGACCTTCTCCCGGGCCCATGGGGTCTTGCGCAAGAACTTCAGGCTGGATTTGACGCTGGGCTCATGGGTGAAGCAGCGGATATTGATCTGTTGCCCCAGCTCTTCCCAGCCGTAGTATTCGACCAGCGCGGTGACGATGGCTTCCAGCGTCAGCCCGTGCAGCGGGTTGTTCTTCTGCGAGGCGTTCGGTTGCTCGCTCATGCCTGCTCCGCCAGCTTGGCAAAGGGCTGACCCATGCGGGTGGTAACCCCGTTGGCCAGATGCGGCTCGAAACCGGCAAGCATGCCAGGGCCAAACAGGCAGACGACAGTACTGCCCAGTTTGAACAGCCCCATCTCGGCACCTTTTTGCAGGGTAATGGCCTCGTCGCCGGTGTAGTCCCAGCGCACCACCTTCTTCTCTTTGGTCGGCGCAATGTTGCCAGCCCAGATGGTCTCGATGCTGGCCACGATAGTGGCACCGACCAGCACCAGTGCCATGGGGCCGTGCGGGGTGCGGAAGGTGGCCACCACCCGCTCGTTGCGGGCAAACAGGTTCGGCACGTTCTCGGCGGTGAGCGGGTTGACGGAGAAGAGATCCCCCGGCACGAACACCATGCTCTCCAGCACGCCGTCCAGCGGCATGTGGATGCGGTGGTAATCCTTGGGCGCCAGATAGATGGTGGCGAAGTCGCCATCCTTGAACGGCGCCACAAGATCCTCATAGCCGCCCAGCAGCTCGCGGGCGCTGTAGTCGTGGCCCTTGGCCTGAATGATGCGACCCTGCTGGATCGGGCCGAGCTGGCTGACGGTGCCATCCACCGGCAGTGCCAGAGTCATGGCATCTTCTACCACGGGGCGGATACCGGGCTTGAGCTCGCGGGTGAAGAACTCGTTGAAGCTCTTGTAGTGGGCCGGGCTCTCGTGCAGCGCCTCGCTCATGTCGACCTGGTACTGCTTGATAAAAGCCTCGATCACCCTGGTGGTGATGTTGCCCGCTTCGGCGGCGGCAAACTTGCCGATCAGACGGGAGAGGGCGTGCTTGGGCAGACAGTATTGACCGGCAATTTTCAGGTTGTCAGTAATGCTCATGTTCATCATCAACGTAGGTTAAAACAGGGTCACAGGCGCGCCTGTTGGCGACCGTGACGGGCTTCCTGCATGGTTTCCAGGATGCGGTGATAGTTGTGGAAGCGATCGGCGCTGATAGCGCCCGCGTCGACCGCGGCGCGCAGGGCACAGCCGGGATCGTCCTTGTGGGTACAGTCACGGAACTTGCAGCCACCCAGATAGTCGCGAAACTCGACGAAGCACCAGGTGATGCGGTCGGCTTCCAGATGCCAGAGGGCGAACTCGCGGATCCCGGGGGAGTCGATGAGATCGCCACCGCTCGGGAAGTGGTAGAGCCGCGCCGTGGTGGTGGTGTGCTGGCCGAGCCCCGAGTTTTCGGAGATCTCGCCGGTCAATACATCCAGCCCCGGCATCAGGGCGTTGGTGAGCGAGGATTTGCCCACCCCGGACTGGCCGACGAAGATGCTGATCTTGTCGGTGAGCTTGGCTTTCAGCTCATCGAGCCCTTCACCGCTCTCGCAGCTCACCAGCAGCACCTCGTAATTGAGTTTGCGGTAGGTTTCGAGCTGGCTCTCGATGCGCGCGCGGGCCACATCATCAAGCATATCGACCTTGTTCAGCACGATGAGCGGCTGGATCTCCACATCCTCGGCGGCCACCAGATAGCGGTCGACGATGTTGGTGGAAAACTCGGGCATCACCGCCGAGACGATGATGATCTGGTCGATGTTGGCGGCGATGGGTTTGACCCCGTCGTAGAAGTCCGGCCGGGTCAGTACCGAGTGGCGCGGATGCACCGCTTCGATGACGCCCGCTGTTGCGGCATTGAGGCCGGGACGCCACACCACTTTGTCACCGCAGACCAGACTGCTGATGCTGCTGCGCCGCAGGTTGCTGCGGTGGATGGTGCCATCGACCGCTTCCACGTCCGCGTGCTGACCGAAACGGCTGATCACCACCCCTTCGATGGCCGGGCCAAACAGGGTGTCATCCACCTCTGTGGTGTGCTCTTTTTGCAGCCGACGCTCGCGGTTGGCCTGGACGCGTCTTTGTTGACCCAGATTGAGTTTTGCTTTCTTTGCCACTCGATTCGCCAGTTTATGAACAGATCCAAAGCCAGTATGATACATGCAAATTGGCAAAATTCCGCCATTCCTCCCAACAGAGAGAGTAATCATGACAGTCAGCGCGCAGAACCTGGTATGGATCGACATGGAGATGACGGGTCTCGACCCCGAAGAGAACGTGGTACTGGAGATTGCCACCATCGTCACCGACAAGGATCTGAACGTACTGGCCGAAGGGCCGGTGATCGCCATCCACCAGCGCGATGAAGAGCTGGCCAAGATGGACGAGTGGAACGTCAACACCCATACCAAGAGCGGTCTGGTGGCCCGGGTCAAGGCGAGCCAGCATGACGAGGCGAAAGCCGTTGCCGAGACCCTCGAGTTCATTCGCCAGTGGGTGCCGGAGCGTACCAGCCCGCTGTGCGGCAACAGCATCGGTCAGGATCGCCGCTTCATGGTCAAGCACATGAGCGATCTGGAAGCCTTCTTCCACTACCGCAATGTCGACGTCAGCACCATCAAGGAGCTGGTACGCCGATGGCAGCCGGAACTGCTGGATCAGTTCAAGAAGAGCGGCACCCATCAGGCGCTGGACGATATCCGTGAATCCATCGCCGAGCTGCAGTTCTATCGCAGCCACGTCTTCAAGATCTGATTCCCCGGCAAGGGTTTGTCATACTCTGGCTGCTAAAATCGACAGTTCGGCCAGCTTTTGAGCGAACGCGCGCAACCAGACAAAAAAGCCCTTGCAATTGGAATGACTGCTCTTATAATTCGGCTCCCGTACAGTAGCGCAAGCAACCAAATGCTGTACGGCCTGTTTTAAGGTAGTTGCGGGAATAGCTCAGTTGGTAGAGCACGACCTTGCCAAGGTCGGGGTCGCGAGTTCGAGTCTCGTTTCCCGCTCCAAAAATCTGATGATGACACTGGTGCAAACCAGCCCGATGCGGGAATAGCTCAGTTGGTAGAGCACGACCTTGCCAAGGTCGGGGTCGCGAGTTCGAGTCTCGTTTCCCGCTCCAATCATCAGTCAGCCTCAAGACAACCAAATTGTTGCGGGAATAGCTCAGTTGGTAGAGCACGACCTTGCCAAGGTCGGGGTCGCGAGTTCGAGTCTCGTTTCCCGCTCCAAAAAATTTGTAAGTGATATTCCGATGCGGGAATAGCTCAGTTGGTAGAGCACGACCTTGCCAAGGTCGGGGTCGCGAGTTCGAGTCTCGTTTCCCGCTCCAAACATTTGTAAGTGACAT